>JAFUQL010000067.1 GCA_017472375.1 Oscillospiraceae bacterium
CTTGCGGAGCTGCTGATTGGCCGCGCGCCGGGCATAAAAATCATGCTGCACCACCTGCAGCCAGTACAGCCGCCCCGCCAGCACACCGAAGCACACCACCGCCATGCCCGCCCCCAGCAGGCGGGTGCGCAGCCGCATCCCCTGGGTCTGCACCGCCTGCTCGGTACGGCGCATCACGATCCGGTGTTTCATTTTGCATCCCTCCCCGGCCACAGGGCACAAAAAACGCCGCCCCACGGCTTTTATCAAAGCCTATGAAGCGGCGGCGGAGTCTTATTCGTGAATCGCAGTTTTCCTTTTGTGTTTGTTACGACAAACCCCAATTTACCGCACCATTTCTACCGGAAACCCTTTCCGAATCGGGCCATTCGCAAAATCCTGTGCCATTGGTCAGGGTTCCACGGTCAGGCGGTCGGTGGGCGGCGCAGCAAAGCGGGGCTTCGCGGCCAATTCCTCCTCCAGCACGTCCACGCAGGAGGTGCTCACCAGCCGGGGAGTTCCCTGTCCCTCCGGCACCTCCATGCCGAAGGCCTTGCGGAAATTGTCGAAGTGGTACCGCTGCAGGCCCACACTCAGGCAGGCGTCCTCACGCAGGGGTTCGCCCCGCCAGTCCAGCCGTGTGAAGCACTGCCGGCTGCGGCTCCAGCAGGCCTGCAGCCCCTCGCTGAGCTGGTAAAACTCGGTGTGTGCCCCCACTGCAAAGGCTTCTTCCCGCAGCATATAGGCCAGCATCTGCCGCAGCTGCGCCCCGGTCACATACACGCGGGTCACCGTCTCGTCAAAGGGCACGGTGGATTTCAGGTCGGCCAGGGTCACGATGGGCCCCAGCGCAGGGGTGCGCACGCTGCCCGAAGCCAGCAGCATCACGTCCAGCCCCAGCGCCCCGGCCAGCAGGTCGGCAAACAGGCCGCCCAGTTCGGTCTGGCGGTTGCGGGCGGGGTGGGTCAGGGCGTGGTCGAAGCGGGTCAGCACCCGGCCATATTTCGCATCGGTGTGGGATTTGTAGTGCAAGATCAGCTCCTCCAGAGCCGGGTCGCGGGGGCAGTGGCTGCTGTCGATGGGCACACACTGCCACGTCCAGCCGGCCACCGTGTTGGTCCGCACGTCCACGGTCAGGTCAAAGCGGCCGATCTGGTCGGTGCCGCAGCCCGCCTGCACGATGAGCACCCCGTTCACACAGGCGGGCTCAGCCGGCAGGGTGTGGGAGTGCCCGCCAATGATCACGTCCACCCCCCAGGCCGGGTCAAGACGGGCGGCCAGCCGCTTGTCCTCCTCAAAGCCGATGTGGGTGAGCAGCACGGTCAGGTCGATGCGGCGGTTACGGTACAGGTTGCAGATGCGCCCCACCTCGGCGGCGGGGTCATGCAGGTCCACCAGTTCCCCGATGTGTTCCTCCTGCCGGGCCTTCGCCAGCGTTTCGGCGGTGACCACCCCGATGAACAGCACCCGCATCCCGCCCACCTCCAGCACAATGTGGCTGTCAAACAGGCGCGTTCCGGTGGGTTTTGCGTAGAGGTTGGCGTTCACGATGGGGAATTTGGCGCACTTTTCCAGAAACAGCAGGTGCCCCACCCCGTAGTCCACCTCGTGGTTGCCGATGGTGGTCACGTCCGGGGCCAGCAGGTTCATGATCTGGATGGTGGACAGCCCCCGGTACTCCCGGTCGATGATGGAGCCCTGCAGCATATCCCCCGCAATGGCATACAGCACGTTGGGCTCGGTGTCCCGCACCCGGTTCACATAGCCGGACAGCATGGACACGCCGCCCAGCAGCCGGTCGTCCAGCTGCTCGGCCAGAAAGTCGCCGTGCAGATCGTTGGAGTGCAGCAGGGTCAGGCTGCGCAATCGGTCGCTCATAGGGTCACCTCCCGGTGTCGGCGGTCTGGTTCTCGGATAAGGTCGGACGCCCGCGTGCAACAGGGCGGCGGGTGTTCCTCTGATACCATTAAACACGCAAACCGCCCATCCCGTCAAGGGTGTACCAGCCCCGCCTCTTTACGCCGCGCACCGGGCGCGCTATAATGGTGTGTACGCAAAAAACGACACGCTCTGCCAGGAAAGGAGCCCGCCATGTGGTTCGTCTTTGCACTTCTGTCCGCCGTGTTCGCCGCGCTCACCTCGGTCCTCGCCAAGCTGGGTCTGGACGGGGTGAACTCCCACCTGGCCACCGCCCTGCGCACGGTGGTGGTGCTGGCCTTCGCATGGGGCATGGTGTTCCTCACCGGGGCACAGGGCGGCATCGGCAGCATCAGCCGCAAGAGCTGGCTGTTCCTCATCCTGTCCGGGCTTGCCACCGGCGCAAGCTGGTTGTGCTATTACCGGGCGCTGCAGATGGGCACCGTGAGCCATGTGGCGGCGGTGGACAAGCTGAGCGTCCTCATCACCATGGTGCTGGCCTTCGTATTCCTGCGGGAGAGCTTCACCGCAAAGTCTCTGGTGGGCTGTGCGCTCATCGGGGTGGGCACCCTGCTGATGGTGCTGTGACCCTATTTTTCTGTATGGAACGGGAGGTTCCCATTTTGAACGAGAAGAAATCCTTTGCCCTCTGGGCATTTTTCAAAAAAGAACCGGTTTTGGTCATCTCCGCGCTCTGCGCCCTGCTCTCCATGCTGCTGGTGCCGCCCTCTGCGGCCTATTTGGACTACATCGACTGGAAGGTGCTTGCCCTGCTGTTCTGCCTGATGTCGGTGGTGGCGGGCGTACAGGAGTGCGGCTTGTTCGACCGGCTGGGCCAGCAGCTACTGAGCCGCTGCACCGGGATGCGCCTTCTGCGGCTGGTGCTGGTGCTGCTGCCCTTCTTCACCAGTATGCTCATCACCAACGACGTGGCTCTCATCACCTTCGTGCCCTTTGCTATCTCGGTGCTGGGGCTGGTGGGGCGGCTGGACGAGTGCATCTTCGTGGTGGTGCTGCAGACGGTGGCCGCCAATCTGGGCAGCATGGCCACCCCGGTGGGCAACCCCCAGAGCCTGTTCCTGTACAATTATTATGGGCTGACTGCCGGCCGTTTCTTTTGGTGGATGCTGCCGTTGGCGGGGCTGAGCCTTGTGGGGCTTGCCGCCGCTGCGCTGGCCGGCAAGGACCGTCCCATTTCGGTGCGGTTTGAGCAGACCGCCGCCCTGAAGAACGCCCGCCTGCTGGGGCTGTTCGCGGTGCTGTTCGTGGTGTGTATGCTGTGCGTGCTGCACGTCGTGGACTACCGGCTGATGCTGGCGGTGGTGCTGGCGGCACTGCTGGTGTTCGACCGCCCGCTGATCGCCAAGGTGGACTACAGCCTGCTGCTGACCTTTGTGTGCTTCTTTGTGTTCTCGGGCAACCTGGGCGGCATGGAGGCGGTGCGCAGCCTGCTCACCGACCTGCTGGAGCGCAGCACCCTGTTCACCTCCATCCTCGCCAGCCAGGTGGTGAGCAACGTGCCGGCGGCAGTGCTGCTGGCGGGCTTCACCTCCGATGCCCGGGGGATGCTGATGGGCACCAATGTGGGCGGTCTGGGCACCATCATCGCCTCGCTGGCCAGCCTGATCTCCTTCAAGTATTACCTGCGCAGCCCGGGCGCCAACGCCGGGCGGTACATGGCGGTGTTCACCGCCGTGAACCTCATCGGGCTCGCCGCGCTAACGGCGGCCGCCTGCCTGCTGTGACCCACAAAACGCGCAAAGCCGCGCCCCCTCTGCCGGGGCGCGGCTTTTTTGCGGTTCAGGCTCCGCCGCCCTTGCGGTACTGCAGCGGTGTCATAGCAAAGCTGGCCTTGAACACCTCGATGAAATAGCTGGTGCTGCAGAACCCCACCTCGTAGGCGATGCGGCTCACCGGCAGGTCGGTCTCCCGCAGCAGGGTGCGCCCCCGCGCCAGCCGATAGTTTTTAAGGTAGGTGAAGATGGTCTCCCCGGTCACCCGCTTGAACATCCGGCAGCATTCCGCCGCACTGAAGGACACCGACCGGGCGATGTCCTCCACCGTCAGCCGCTCGGCATAGTGCTGGCCGATGTAGGTCAGCATCCCCTGCACCGCCGCGTTGCTCTCGTAGCGGGTGCGGGGGCGGCCCGCCTGCGCAGGGCGGTTGCGCAGCAGGGTCAGCCACATCCGGTTCAGCAGCGCACAGGTCTCCAGCTCATATCCGAAGTCGTTCTCCTCGCTCAGCTCATAGATGGTGCGCACCCCCTCCAGCACCTGCGCCTGCCACGGTACCTCGGGGCGCAGCACCAGATCCGCCAGCGCCGGATCCCGCAGGTAGGGCTGCAGATACTTCTCCTCCATGGCGCTGCCCGCGAACCCCGCCAGCAGCCTGGGGGCCGCATCGAGACAGATATAGGCGCTGTCCGGGTCACCCTCCGGGCGAGTCATGTGCAGGTAGCCGCTGTTGATGAAGATCCCTTCGCCCTCCCGCAGCAAGTATTGCTTCTCGTTGACGAAAATGCGCACCGCGCCCCGCGTCACCCGGCAGAACTGCATCTCCTCGTGCCAGTGCCAGTTGATGTAGCCCAGCACATTGCCGCTCATCACCGAATGGTACACCGCCAGCGGGAAGCCCGGCGCGCCGTGGAGGGTGGTCTCCATGCGGTTTTGGTCAATGGGGATGCTGCGAAGCTGCATATTTGCACGACACCTCAATCCTGTTATATTTATACTCTTTATTTTTATATCTTAACTGCGCAAAAGTCAATAAAATAATATTCAAAGAGATCCCCCGCCCAAATCTGCAAAAAAGGAGGACCCCACTATGGCCAACTCAATCCCCAACCGCGAAGATCTGTGTCAGGCCATTGAAGCGATGCAGCCCGCCATTCTGGAGCGGTATCACGCCCTGCACCGGATCCCGGAGGTCGGTCTTTCCCTGCCCAAAACGGTGGCCTATGTCACCGCACAGCTTGATGCCCTGTCCATCCCCTACGAAGTCCTGCCCGAGAACAGCGGCATCGTGGCCGTGCTGGGCAGCGGCAGCGGCCCGGTCATCGGCATCCGGGCGGACATGGACGCGCTGGCCGTGAAGGAAGACAGCGGCCTGCCCTTCGCCGCCGAGGGCGACGCCA
>JAFUQL010000068.1 GCA_017472375.1 Oscillospiraceae bacterium
CAGCGCCCTGCCCCGGCCGGCCGCCGGGCTGCCCGGCCCGGCACTGACCGAGGCCGACCGCTGCCTGACGGTGGAGATGGCCATGGACCGCCTGGGCGGAGTGTGGCAGCAGGACACCGCTCTGCGGGCTACCCTGTACACCGCCCTGCAGCCCCATCGGGGCCCTTTGCTGGCCGAGATGGAACAGGCCGGCAGTGGGACCAGCTTCCGCGTAAAGGACACCGGGGCGGTGGCCAGGCTGCTGGGGCAGGAGCTGTACCTGTCGCCCAGCCAGCTCCGCAGCTTCTGCCAGTGCCAGCTTGCCTATTATATGGAATATGTGCTGAAGGTGAAGCCCCGCAGGCAGGCCCGCATGGACCCGGCCGAGGGAGGTACCCTCATCCACTATATTTTGGAGCACGCGCTGCAGGCCGAGGGCTTTGCGGATATGGACGAGGCGCAGCTTGCGGCGCTGGCATCGGTGCTGGCGCGGCGCTTTATGGAGGAGAACCTGCCTGATCCCGGCGCACAGATGCGGTATCTGGTCACCCGCATGGCGCGGGGGGCGGCGGGGCTGCTGCGCTTTGTGCAGCAGGAGCTGGCTGCCGGGCTCTTTGCTCCGGCTGCCTTTGAGCTGGAGATCGGCGAGGGACCCGGCAAGGTGCCTCCGCTGACCCAGACCACCGCCGGCGGTCAGACGGTGAAGCTCATCGGCAAGATCGACCGGGTGGACGCCTACACCCCCGAGGACGGCGGCGAAAGCTGGCTGCGGGTGGTGGATTACAAGACCGGCACCAAGAAATTCAGCCTGACCCGGGTGCTCACCGGGCAGGACTGCCAGATGCTGCTGTATCTGTTCACCCTGACCGCCCGCTGGCCGCTGCTGAAAGGGCAGGAGGCCCGGGCCGGCGGTGTGGAATACCTGCTGGCTGACCCGCCCCCCGACAGCGTGAGCCGGGAGACGGCACTGCGGCAGGGGGCCGGCGCGGTCTATGACCGGCAGGGCCTGAACGCCGGGGACCCCACCCTGCAGAACGTGCTGGATGCGGAGCAATCCGCGCTGGAGCGGGCCTCCAGAGAGGGGAAGATCGGCCGGGTCAAAAAGCGCGGCGCGGGGCAGGCCACCCCGGAGCAGATGGAGAACATCCGCCTGTATCTGGAGGAGATGGTGCGCACCATGGCCGAGCGGCTGTACGGCGGGCAGATCACCGCCCGCCCCTGCCAGGACGAGCATGGGAACACCGGCTGCCTGAAGTGGTGCCCCTACCGGGGCGTGTGCGGCCATGTGGATGGAGAAAACGAGCGCCCCCACCCCGCCGCCGGCAAGGATCTGTTTATGCAAAAGGAGGAACTGCGATGGGACGACTGAACACACCCCAGTGGACTTCGGCCCAGAAGGCGGCCATCGGGGACCGGGGCCACGCCCTGCTGCTGAGCGCCGCCGCCGGCAGCGGCAAGACCGCCGTGCTGGTGGAGCGGGCGGTGGGCCTGATGTGCCAAAAGAAGGACCCGGTGCCTGCCGAGGCCCTGCTCATCGTGACCTTCACCAATGCGGCAGCGGCCGAGCTGCGCAGCCGCCTTGCGAAAAAGCTGAACGAACGGCTGGCCGCCGAGCCGCCTGCAAGCCCGCGCATGCACTGGCTGCGCCGCCAGCAGATGATGCTGGGACGTGCGGCCATCTGCACCATCGATGCGTTCTGCCTGCAGCTCCTGCAGCAGAATTTCCGCGCGCTGGACATCCCGCCGGATTTTTCCACCGCCGATGAGGGCACCCTGTTCACCCTGCGGGCCAACGCGCTGGCTGAGACCATGGAGGCTGCCTGCGCCGATGAGGAGTTCTGCCGCTTCGCAGACCTGTTCGGCCGGGCCCGGTCGGATTCCGGCGCCGCCGACGCCATTCAGCGGCTGTATGCCTTTTTGCGCAGCCTGCCCGACTACCGCGCCGAGCTGGAGCGCTGGTGCAGGATGTGGGAGGACGACACCCCGCTGGAACAGACGGCCCTGTGCCGTGCTGTGAGTGAACTTGTGGTGGAGGAACTGAACTCTGCCAAATGGTACATGGAACAGGCGGATGAGCGGTGCAGCGAGGCTGAAACCCGGGGCATGACAAAGCTTTTTGAAAAGGTTTCTCCGGAGGTAAGCGATGAGCTGGACTGTGTGGAGGAGAGGCTGGAGGACTTCTCCCGCGGCTTTTGGGACAGGGGCGTGGACAGGCTGCGCCGATGGAAGCGGGAGGTCGTGCGCTTCACCGCTCCCCGGGTGAAGGCGGATTCCACCGATGCCGAATTGAAGGAGATCGTGCATACCGTGACCCAGAAGGAGCTCATCGTCCACATGCGGGATGAGGCCAACAGCCACATAAAAAAGCTGCAGGCGCTGGAGCTGCCCACCTCCGGGGAGTATGAGCGTGACCGGCAGGAGGCTGCCCCGCTGGTACGGGCTCTTGCCCGGGCGGTGCTGGACTACGACGACCGCCTGTGGGCCGCGAAGAAGGAGCACAAAGTGCTGGACTTCGCGGACTTTGAACATCTGGCGCTGAGCCTGCTGTGGGATGGCAGCCGGGTCACCTCACTGGGCCGGCAGATCGCCGCAGGCTATCAGGCCGTGATGGTGGACGAGTATCAGGACACCAACCGCCTGCAGGATACCCTCTATCGCTGTCTTGCCGCCCCCGATGGGTCAAATCTGTTCCTGGTGGGCGATATG
>JAFUQL010000069.1 GCA_017472375.1 Oscillospiraceae bacterium
GTGCCCAGGGTGAAGGGACAAATGTCGGTGAGCACCATCTCCGCGATGCCCGCCTTGCGCTCCTTCATGGCGGCGTACATACCCGCACCCAGCGCCACCGCCGTGTCGGGGCGGGCGTTCTGGCGGGGCGGCTTGCCCATCAGATGGGTGAGGTATTGCTGCACCAGCGGCATCTTGCAGCTTCCGCCCACCGGGATGATGCCCGCCAGCTCGCTGCGGCCCACGCCGCTGTCCCGCAGGGCCTTGGCGATGGGGGTGCGCATCCGCTTGAGCAGATCCTGGCTGTGGTCCACCAGCTTCTTGCCGTCCAGGGTCATGGCGCCCTTCGCCCCGGCGGAGTCCAGCACCATCATGGCCATCCGGCTGTGGCTCAGCGCCTGCTTGCAGTTCTCGGCCTGCTCCAGCAGGATGGCCCGGGTGGTGTTGTCCAGCTCGCTGAAGCTCAGGCCGTTCTCCACGCAGAACAGCCGCGCGATGATCTGGTCGAAGTCGTTGCCGCCCAGACGGTTGTCGCCGCTGACGGCCAGAATGTTCACCACATTGTCGAAGCACTCCACCACCGACACGTCCAGCGTGCCGCCGCCGAAGTCGAACACCAGAAAGCTGGCCTCGCCCTTGTCCGGCTCGTAGCAGGACAGGGCGGCCGCGCTGGGCTCGTTCACCAGCCGCTCCACCCGCAGGCCGGCCAGTTGGCCCGCCCGCTTGGTGGCGGCGCGCTGGCGGTCGTTGAAATAGGCGGGTACGCTGATGACTGCTTCCTCCACCGGCTCGCCCAGCCATGCCTCGGCGTCTGCTTTGAGCTGGCGCAGCACCAGCGCGCTCAGTTCCTCAGGGGTGAAGCTGCGGTCTGCCAGCTGGTACACCTTGTCGGTGCCCATGCTGCGCTTGAAGGAGGCGGCACTGCGCCCGGGGTGACTCACCACCCGCTGGCGCGCGGTGGCGCCCACCAACACGGTGCCGTCCTCGTCGATACTCACCGCGCTTGGGGTCAGATACTCCCCCAATGCATTGGGGATGAGCCGGCTCGCACCGTCCTTCCAGACGGCGGCCAGGCTGTTGGTGGTTCCAAGGTCGATGCCGATGATCGCCATATATGTCTCTACCTCCTTGTGCAGGGGCCGGAACAAAACGCCGGCACGGCTGCTGCCGCGCCGGCGCCCCTGTTTTCTATGTGCCAAGCTGTGATTGATCGGTCTTATTCTCGCCCGGCGGCGCTTATTCTCGGACGGCGGTCACTCCAGCCCGATGCGCGCGGCGTATTCCTCAATGATCTCCCGCTCCAGGAAGGGGGTCTTGACGCCCTGGCGATCCCGGTAGGTCTCATGGCCCTTGCCGATGACACAGATCAGATCGCCCTCCTGGGCGTGGTCGATGGCGTAGTGGATGGCCTCCTCCCGGTCGTGGATCTCCACGGTGGGCACGTCGGCGCGGCCCTTTGCGATGCCGGTGCGGATGTCCGCGATGATGTCCTCCACCGCCTCAAAGCGGTTGCTGTCCTCGGTGAGGATGAGGAAGTCGGCCATGCGGCTGGCCACCTCGCCCATACCGTAGCGCCGCTCGCGGGAGCGGTTGCCGCCGCAGCCGAACAGGCAGACGATGCGGCCGGGATCGTAGGCCTTGAGGGTGGTCAGCAGGCTCTCTGTGCTGGCCTCGTTGTGGGCGAAGTCGATGAGGATGGTGAACTTCTTGCTGATGGGCACCATCTCCACCCGGCCCTTCACCGAGATGTTCATCAGACCATCGTGGATGGCGGCCTGGGGCAGACCCAGTACCCGGCCCACCGCGATGGCAGCCAGACTGTTGTACACGCTGAACGCGCCGGGCATATTCACCTTCACGTTCATCTGCTCCCGGCCCTCCACCGCGAAGTGGATGCCGAGGAAATTCTCCGCCCGCACAAGCTGCAGATCCTTTGCGCGGAAGTCCGCCCGCTCGTCCATGCCGTAGCCCACCAGCTCGCAGGTGTGCCCCTCCAGCAGGAGGGCGGTGTTGGGGTCGTCCAGATTCACCACACCCACGTCGCAGCGCTTGAACAGTTCGCTCTTCCAGGCGCGGTACTCCTCACAGGTCTTATGCTCGCCGGGGCCGCCCACGTGATCCATGTACAGGTTGGTGAACACGCCCACGTCGTAGTGGATGCCCGCCACGCGGCGGTTCATCATGCCCTGGCTGGACACCTCCATCACCAGCGCATCGCAGCCGGCGGCCACCATGTCGGCAAAATACTTCTGCAGATCGTAACTCTGAGGGGTAGTGTTGGGCAGCTCGGCAAAAAAGCCGGGGTACTCCACACCGATGGTGCCCACCAGGCCCACCTTGCGCCCGGCGGCAGCCAGCACGCTGCGGATCATATGGGCGGTGGTGGTCTTGCCCTTGGTGCCGGTCACGCCGATCATGGTCATCTTCTTGGCCGGGTGGCCGAAGAAGTTGGCGCTCAGCAGGGCCAGGCCCTCCTTGGTGTCGGCCACCTTCAGCACGGCGCAGCCGGCGGGCAGTTCGGGCAGGTCGTGCTGAATGAGCAGCGCCCGGGCGCCCTTCTGCACCGCATCGGCGGCCATGTCGTGGCTGTCACGGGTGTAGCCCTCGATGCACACAAAGATCTCGCCGCCGGTGATGGCGCGGGTGTCGTAGCGCACGTCGGTGATGTCGGTGTCCAGGCTGCCCTGCAGCAGGGTATAGTCAAGGCCCTCGGCCAGCTGTGCCAGTTTCATTTGGTTCTCCTCTCTGTTGGGGTTTCCCCGCCCCAAGCCTATGCGCTCAGCGCTTGACGAAATACTCGTTGTACCACACAAGGAAGATGAACACGCACCAGATCTGGCGCCAGTTGTCCCGCTTGCCGCTCATGTGCTGCTCCAGCATCTTCAGCAGCTCGTCCCGCTTGAAGAACTCTGCGGCAGCCTCGCTCTCGAACATGGCCCGCACGTTGGCGGCATACTTCTCGTCCCGCAGCCATGCCCGCACCGGCACCGGGAAGCCCAACTTCTTCTTCTGGGCGGTCTGGGCGGGAATGCTGCGCAGGGCGGCCCCGCGCATGGCGATCTTGGTGGCGTCCTTGTTGGCACGGCAGGTCACCGGGATGCGGCGGGCCACCTCAAAGACCTGACGGTCCAGGAATGGCACCCGCAGTTCCAGGCTGTTGGCCATGCTCATCTTGTCTGCCTTCAGCAGGATGTCGCCCACCATCCACAGGTGCAGATCCACATACTGCATCCGGGTCACAGGGTCCTGCCCTTTGGTCTTGTCAAAATAGGGCTTGGACAGGCTCTCGGGCTTGACGCTGCCCTTGTACAGGCGCAGAAGCTGCTTTTTGCGGCGCTCGTCCATCAGGTTGGTGTTGCCGATGTAGCGCTCCTCCAGCGGGCGGCTGCGGCGCACCAGGAAGTTGATGCCGTGCACCGGAGGCAGGCAGCCCGCCACAGCACCGATGGCCCGGCGCAGGAACAGGGGGATCTGATCGTACCAGGTGACGGTGAACGGTTCTTTATAGATGTTGTAGCCGCCGAAGAACTCGTCAGCACCCTCACCGGACAGGCAGACTTTTACCTGCTTGGATGCCTCCCGGTTGACAAAGTACAGGGCCACGCTGGCCGCATCGGCCAGGGGCTCGTCCATGTGGTACTGGATGTTGGGCAGGTTCTCCCAATACTCCTCGGGGGTGATGCGGTAGGCAAAGTTCTTGACCCCGATGTGGCGGCTGAACTCGGCGGCGTAGTCGGTCTCGTCGTACTGCTTGTCCGCAAAGCCCACGGTAAAGGTCTTGTCCACCTGGGCAAGGCAGGCCATGTAGCTGGAGTCCACGCCGGAGGACAGGAACGAGCCCACCTCCACGTCGCTGATCTTGTGGGCGGCCACGCTGTCCTTCATAGCGGCCTCGATGGTCTCCTCCCACTGGGCAAGGCTCTTGTCCCCCTCGGGCTCAAAGCTGGGGGTCCAGTAGCGCTCCACGGTCAGCTCGCCCTCGTGCCAGGTCATGCAGTGGGCGGGCAGCAGCTTCTTCACGCCCTGGAAGAAGGTGTTCTCGCCGGGGGAGTACTGGAAGGTCAGGTACAGCTCCAGCTGATCCCGGTTCAGTTCCTTCCTGAACTCGGGGTGAGGCAGGAAGCTCTTGATCTCGTTGCCGAACAGCAGCACGTCCCCGTCCTGATAGTAGTACAGGGGCTTGATGCCAAAGTGATCCCGGGCGCAGAACAGGGTCTTGGTGTCCTGATCCCACAGGGCAAAGGCGAACATGCCCCGCAGCCGCTGCAGCAGCTCCTTGCCCCACTGCTCGTAGCCGTGCAGCAGCACCTCGGTGTCGCTGCGGGTAGCGAAGGTGTGCCCCAGTTCCTGCAGCTCGGCCTTGAGCTGCTGGAAGTTGTAGATCTCGCCGTTGAACACCACCACAAGGCTGCCCGTCTCGTTGTACATGGGCTGGGCGCCGCCCTCCAGGTCGATGATGGACAGGCGGCGGTGACCCAGCGCCACAGCCTCATCCACAAAGCTGCCCTCGCCGTCCGGGCCACGGTGGGCAATGGCCTGCATCATCTCGTTCAGCACGGTCTGCTTGTCATATTCTTTGGAGCGGCTTGCAAAGCCAACGATTCCACACATAGTCGTTCCTCTCTGCGGCCCTCTGCCGGGCCGCACCCTGCCCCGGCGCGCCTGCGGCCCATGGGGTGGGCGGGCGGCGGGGCGATACGATATTCCAATTTATTATACTACACCTGCGTTTATTTTAAAAGACGGCACCGCATCTTTTGCCCGCCGGGCGCATAAAAACAGAGCCGCACCGCGGCTTCTTCGCGCGCGATGCGGCTCTGTGAGGTTTGCCGCCCTGCCTGCCGGCGGTCGGGTGCTCAGGCATCGATGGTGGATACCCCCATGGTGGTCTCCTCCAACACGTCCAGCAACACCTTCACAGTGTCCAGGCTGGTCAGCATGGTGATGCCGTTTTCGATGGCGCAGCGGCGGATCTGCACCCCATCCTCGTAGTGGACACCGGAGAGCACGGCGCGGGTGTTGATGACATAGCTGACATAGCCCGCCCGGATGGAGTCCAGAATTTCGGTACTGCCCTCGCTGAGCTTTTTCCGTACCCGGGTGCGGATGCCGTGGGCTTTGAGGAACTCCGCCGTCATGGTGGTGGCCTCGATGTTGAAGCCCATGTTGTAGAAGCGGCGCACCAGCGGCAGCGCCTCCTCCTTGTCCTCATCCGCCAGCGTCACGATGACCGTGCCGTAGTTGAGCATCCGCACACCCGAGGCGGTGAACGCCTTGTACATGGCCCGGTGCAGCTTTTTGTCGTAGCCGATGGCCTCGCCCGTAGACTTCATCTCCGGGGAGAGGTAGGCGTCCATGCCCCGCAGCTTGGAGAAGGAGAAGGCGGGAGCTTTCACATAATACCGCTCTTTTTCTTTCGGATAGATCTCGTGGATGCCCTGCTGCTCCAGGCTGACTCCCAGATTCACCAGCGTCGCCATGTCCGCCAGCGAGTACCCCGTGGCCTTGGACAGGAAAGGCACGGTGCGGGAGGAGCGGGGGTTCACCTCGATGATGTACACGTCCTCGTTCGCATCCACGATGAACTGGATGTTGAACAGGCCCACGATGCCGATGCCCAGCCCCAGCTTCTTGGTGTAGTCCAGGATCGTCGCTTTGACTCTGGCCGGGATGCTGAAGGACGGGTACACGCTTATGGAATCGCCGGAATGGACGCCGGTGCGCTCCACCAATTCCATGATGCCGGGCACGAACACATCCCGGCCGTCGCAGATGGCATCCACCTCCACCTCTTTGCCCCGAATGTACTTGTCCACCAGCACCGGCTTGTCCTCGTCGATCTCCACGGCGGTCTTCAGGTACTCCCGCAGCGCCGCCTCCTTGGCCACGATCTGCATGGCACGGCCGCCCAGCACAAAACTGGGCCGCACCAGCACCGGGTAGCCGATCTCCGCGGCGGCGCGCACACCGTCCTCGATGTTGGTCACCGCCTGCCCTCTGGGCTGGGGGATGCCCAGCTCCAGCAGCAGCTTTTCAAAAGCGTCCCTGTTTTCCGCCTTTTCGATCGCAGCCTGATCGGTGCCGCTGATCCGCACGCCCCGGTCGGTGAGGGGCTGCGCCAGGTTGATGGCGGTCTGCCCGCCCAGCGTGGCGATGACCCCCAGCGGCCGCTCCATCCGAACGATGTTCATCACATCCTCCACGGTGAGCGGTTCGAAGTAGAGCTTGTCCGAACAGGTATAGTCGGTGGAGACTGTTTCGGGATTGTTGTTGATGATGATGGCCTCATAGCCGGCGGCCTTGATGGTCTTGACCGCATGGACGGTGGAGTAGTCGAACTCCACGCCCTGCCCGATGCGGATGGGGCCGCTGCCCAGCACGATGATCTTTTCCTTTTCAGAGAGAACGGCCTCGTTCTCCTCCTCATAGGTGGAGTAGAAGTACGGCACATAGCTCTCAAACTCTGAGGCACAGGTGTCGATCATCTTGTAGACCGGGCGGATGCCGGCCTTCTCCCTCAGCAGGAACACCTCCACCTCGCTCATGCCCCACTGCCGGGCGATCTCTCTGTCCGAGAATCCCATGCGCTTGGCCTGGTACAGTGCCCGGGCGTTGCCGGGGCTGTGCTTCAACTCCCGTTCCATCTCCACGATGTTCCGCAGCTTTCTCAGGAACAGCGGGTCAATTTTGGTGGTCTCTGCGATGACCTCCACCGCCGTGCCCCGCCGCAGCAGCTCGGCAATGGCGTAGATGCGGTCGTCGGTGCCGATGGCGATGTAGTCCAGGAGTTGTCCTGTCTGCCAGCCGGTGAACTTCTCCATGTACAGGTGCCACACGCCGATCTCCAGCGAGCGGATGGCCTTGAGCAGGCTCTCCTCCAGCGTGCGGCCGATGCTCATCACCTCGCCGGTGGCCTTCATCTGGGTGCCGAGGGAATTGTTGGCATCCACAAACTTGTCAAAGGGGAAGCGGGGCATCTTGGTGACCACATAGTCCAGCGTGGGCTCAAAGGAGGCCGGCGTGTTGGCCAGCGGGATCTCATCCAGCGTCATGCCCACGGCGATCTTGGCCGAGACCCGCGCAATGGGGTACCCGCTGGCCTTGCTGGCCAGCGCAGAGGAACGGGACACCCGGGGGTTCACCTCGATGAGGTAGTATTGGAAGCTGTTCGGGTCCAGCGCAAACTGCACGTTGCAGCCGCCCTCGATCTTCAGGGCGCGGATGATCTTCAGGGCGCTGTCCCGCAGCATATGATATTCCTTGTTGGTCAGGGTCTGGGAGGGGCAGACCACGATGCTGTCGCCGGTGTGGATGCCCACCGGATCCAGATTCTCCATATTGCAGACGGCGATGGCCGTGTCGTTCCGGTCCCGCATGACCTCGTACTCGATCTCCTTGAAACCCTTGATGGAGCGCTCCACCAGCACCTGATGCACCGGCGAGAGTGTGAGGGCGTTCTTCATGATCTCGCGGAATTCCGCTTCATTGTCCGCAAAACCGCCGCCTGTGCCGCCCAGCGTGAAGGCCGGGCGCAGCACCACCGGGTAGCCGATCTCCGCCGCGATGCGCAGACCCTCCTCCATGGTGCCGGCGATGTCCGAGGGCAGCACCGGCTCGCCCAGCGACTGGCACAGCTCCTTGAACTGCTCCCGGTCCTCCGCCCGGGCAATGCTCTCGCTGCGGGTACCCAGCAGCTCGGTGCGGCACTCCCTCAGGATGCCCTTCTGCTCCAGCTGCATGGCCAGGTTCAGGCCGGTCTGCCCGCCGATGCTGGGCAGGATGGCATCCGGGCGCTCGTAGCGGATGATCTTCGCGATGTATTCCAGGGTCAGCGGCTCCATGTACACCTTGTCGGCGATGGCGGTGTCGGTCATAATGGTGGCCGGGTTCGAGTTGCACAGCACCACCTCATAGCCCTCCTCTTTCAAGGCAAGGCAGGCCTGGGTGCCCGCATAGTCGAACTCCGCCGCCTGCCCGATGACGATGGGGCCGGAACCGATGACCAATACTTTTTTCAAGTCCGTTCTCTTAGGCATGGCGCTGTTCCTCCATCATTTCAATGAAGCGGTCGAACAGGTACCCGCTGTCCTGCGGGCCGGGGGCGCTCTCCGGGTGGTACTGTACGCTGAACGCCCGGTCGGCCTTACACTCCAGACCCTCCACTGTGCCGTCCAGCAGGTTGATGTGGGTGCAGCGCAGGGGCGTGTCCGCAAGGCTGTCGGCATCCACCGCGTAGGAGTGGTTCTGGGCGGTGATCTCCACGCGCCCGGTGTCCAGTGCCTTGACCGGGTGATTGCCGCCCCGGTGGCCAAACTTCAGCTTGTAGGTCTTTGCGCCATAGGCCAGGGCAAGGATCTGGTGCCCCAGGCAGATGCCGAACATCGGGTATTTCCCGCGCAGGGCACGAACCGTTTCGATGACCTGCGGCACATCCGCCGGGTCGCCCGGGCCGTTGGAGATGAACACGCCGTCCGGCTTCAGGGCCTCAATGGCCCCGGCCGGGGTGTTCCAGGGCACAACGGTCACATCACAGCCCCGCGCATTCAGCGAACGGACGATGTTCCGCTTCATACCACAGTCGATGGCGACCACATGGAACCGCCTCTGCGCAGCCACAGAGCGCCAGGCTCGGCCGGTACTGACGCGCGCCACCGCATCGCGGGGGCGTTTCGCGGCGGCAAGGATGCGCAGACCCTCCTCCAGACTTGTAGCTGCAGAGGTGATCAGGCAGCATCGGCTGCCCTTGCTGCGGATGGATCGGGTCAGCCTGCGGGTGTCGATGCCCGAAACGCCCGCGATGCCGTACCGCTCCATGACTGCGCCGAGGCTGCTCTCGCTTCTAAAATTAGACGGATCGTCGTTGTACTCACGGGCAATGAATGCGCCGATGGTGGGTCGCTCCGTTTCGTAGTCGTCCGCCGCCATACCGTAATTGCCGATCAGAGGATAGGTCATGACCACCGCCTGATCGGTGTAGGATGGGTCAGAGAGGATCTCCTGATAGCCCACCATAGAGGTATTGAACACGATCTCCAGCACTTTATCGCCGGTATCGCCAAATGCAAAGCCGTAATACTCCTCGCCGTCCTCCAGAATGATCTTCCGGTCGTACCCCAGGTCCATCATCGCCGCACCTCCCATACCGCGGCGCGCCCGCTTTTCGAACCGGATGCCGCACCGCCAGCCACGAAACCAACCTTTTTCATCTTCCCGCCTCCATGATATGCATTGACAAAAAAGAAGACGTCCATCCGGGAACACTTTACCCAGATGAACGCCTTTGTTCAATGCAATGATACTCCCACGGACGGAACTTGTCAACCGAAACGGGCGGCTGCAGAGTGCGCAAAAAACAGGGCCTCACCGCAACACAGTTCTGTGCACGGTGCGGCCCTGCGGGTCGTCATTCGATGCTTCCCGGCGAGAACACCGGATTGATGGTGCCGCCGTCGTTCATGTGGCTCACGTCCAGCGTGCCCCGGTCGGTGGCCGACAGGCCATCTGCCGCCAGCACCACCCGGGCGGTGAGCCGGATCTTGTAGTCCAGATTGTTGCTGGTGCCCAGCAGCACCTTCAGCCGGTCCTCATAGGTGAAAGAGAACTCGTTCAGGTCACCCAGCTGCACAGCGGTCAGGCCGTCCAGCAGGCCGTTGGTCTCCAGCTCCGCCAGCAGCAGTTCCAGTGCCTCGTCCGGCGTGGTGTCGCTCACGGTGGCATCGCTGGTGGCGGCAGGGTCCGGGGCTGCGGCAAGCTGGATCCGCACGCCCGGGTCAGCCATGCTGGCCTCGATGCCCTGCAGCTCCACCAGGCCGGCCGGGCGGCTGGCCTCAATGCGCATCACCTTGCAGCTCTCGCTCAGCACGGCCCACTGGGCGCCGTAGGCCACCGTGTAGGCGGCGGTGGCGGGCGTGGCCTGCACCACCACAGTACCGGGCAGGCTGCGGCGCACCTTTACGGTGTCCAGCTCCGGCAGACTGCGGCTGATCAGCAGCTCCCGCTCTTCGGCACTGAATCCGAAGATGTTGTCCCCCACGCTCACCGCCAGCGCATCAATGATCTGCTGCTCGGTGTAGGGGCCCAGGTCCGCCGTTTCCATCGGCTCACCGGCCTCGTTCACACTGCTCAGCACCGCGCCGGTGGGATTCTCCACCCGGTAACCGGTGACCTTGAACAGCACAGTCACCGCCAGCACCAGCCCGGTGACCGCCAGCACCAGCCCGATCAGCATGGTAAACAGCTTCATTCGCCGCCTGCGCCGGCGCATCAGGCCCTTGGCCTGCCGGCGGCGGGCCTCCTCGTCCCGGGCACGGCGCGGGTTGGGCTGGTAGCTCCCGCCTGCGGGCGCCTGCCGGGGTGCACGGGGCTGATTTGCAGCGGCCCGCACGGTGCTTTTCTGCCGGCGGCTCTGATTCTTTTGATCCATGCGGGCCTCCTTTCACAGGGCATTCTCCGGAGGGTATTCAGTCCACCAGCTCCAGCAGTTTTTCGGTGATCTTTTCCAGGCTGCGGCTCTCGCACATGGCGCGGGCCTTCTGGCCCATCAGGCTCAGCTTGCCCGGCTCGGCCAGCAGAGTTTCCACCGTCTGCACCAGGTTCTCACCGGTCAGGTGTTTCTCCTCAATGACCACCGCCGCACCGGCCTTCTGCAGCTCCAGCGCGTTGTAATACTGGTGGTTCTCGGCCACGTTGGGGCTGGGGATCAGGATGGATGCCCGGCCCGCGGCCTGCAGCTCTGCCAGGGTCAGCGCGCCGGCCCGGCTGATGACCAGGTCCGCCGCCGCCAGAAGCTGAGGCATATTTTCGATGTACTCCTTCACCACAAGGCGCTCGCCGTACTCGAAGCCCTTCTGCTGGGCCAGATCCTTGAACAGCTCCACGCCATAGCGGCCGGTGGCGTGCAGATGCAGCACCGGCTTGTTCTTCTTCTGTTCCCATGCGGCCAGGTCGGCCACCACTTCGTTCACCCGGCGCGCGCCCAGGCTGCCGCCGAAGCTGAGGATGACCGTGCGGTCGCCTGCGCCCACGGCGCGGCGGGCCTCCTGCCGGTTCTGGGCGAACACCTCCGGGCGCACCGGGTTGCCCACCACAAAGGTCTTTTCAGGGGCGCCCAGCTTGGCCACAGCAGCTTCCACCGCTGCAAACACCAGATCCACATCCTTGGCCAGCAGCTTGTTGGTCACGCCGGGGAATGCGTTCTGCTCATGGATGGCCGTATGAATGCCGGCCTTTGCCGCAGCCCGCACCACCGGGCCGCTGACGTAACCGCCGCAGCCGATGACCAGGTGGGGCTTTACTTCTTTTAAGATCGCCTTTGCCCGGGGCCCGGACAGGGCCAGATGGTACACTGCCTCCACATTGCGAACGAGATTTTTCGGGGTCAGCTTGCGCTGGATGCCGTTCACCTCGATGTGATGGAAGGGGTATCCCGCCTTGGTCACCAAGCCGTACTCCATGCCCTCACGGCGGCCAGCGAAGTGGATCTCCGCATCCGGGCGGGCCGCCTTCAGCGCCCCGGCGATGGCCAGAGCCGGGTTGATGTGGCCGGCAGTGCCGCCGGCGGCGATCAGAACTCTCAATGCCATAGGTCTTCTTTCCTCTCTTCCCTCTCGTGCTCTCAGCCGGAATAACGCCAGTTCTGCCGGGCATTGGGGCCGCCGCCCTGCGGGGCGGGCCGGCCTGCGGGGCTGCGCCCGGGGCCGCCCGGTGCAGGGGCCGTATCACCGCCGGCTGCGGCATCCCGGCGGGCCGCATCTCCGGCGCGGGCGATGCTGAGCAGTATGCCCATCTCACCCAGGATCATCACCAGACTGGTACCGCCCGACGAGAAGAAGGGCAGACTGATGCCGGTGTTGGGGATCAAATTGGTGGTGACGGCGATGTTCAGGACCACCTGCATGGAGATGTGGGCTGCGATGCCCACGCCCAGCAGAGCGCCGTAGCGGTCGGGGGCGTTCAGGGCCACCCGCACGTTCTGGAAGATCAGTGCCGCAAACAGGGCCACACAGGCCACCGCGCCCAGAAAGCCCAGCTCCTCGCACAGAATGGCGAAGATAAAATCGTTCTGGGGCTCGCTCAGCCACAGCACCTTTTGGTTGGAATTGCCGATGCCCACGCCGGTCAGGCCGCCGTTGCCGATGGAATAGACGCTTTGTCGGGTCTGGTCGCTGGCACGGGCCAGGTCACCGAAGGAGGCGATCCAGTCCTGCAGACGGCTGGAGGCATAGTCGTCCTCGCTGCCGTGCAGATACAGCATATAGGTCGCGCCCAGCGCCAGCACACCGCCGCCGCCCAGCACGAACCAGCGCAGGGCTACGCCGCCGCACCACATCATAATGACCACAAGGCCCGCCATCAGCACAATGGCGGAGTTGTGGGGCTCCAGACGCAGCAGCACCACGATGGGCGCCAAAAATGCCAGGGGCACAATGACGCAGTAGATGACGTTTTTCAAATGGCCCTGGTGGGCTGTAAGCAGATGGGCCATCAGCAGGATGATGGCAAATTTGGCCACCTCACTGGGCTGGATGGTGCCCACGCCGATGAACAGCCAGCGTTTGCAGCCGTTCAGCTCGGTACCCACCACCAGCACCGCAACGAGCAGCGTTATGGTAAGGCCGTAGACCGGGTAGGTCCAGCCGCGCAGCCAGTGATAGTCCACCATACTGACGGCGAACATCGCGCCCACACCCACCACCGCATAAAGAAGCTGGGGGGCGATGAACTTGTAGCTGTTTTCGTAGCGGTAATACGCCATGGCGTAGCTGGCGCTGAACAGCATCACCAGGCCAAACACCACCAGGATCAGGATGTTGGCGGTCAGCATACTGTCCAGCCGGCCGGGCCGGCGGTAGAAAAAGCGGGGCCGGCGCCGCCGGACTGCTTTGGGATTTGGCATGGGGCGTGGCCCTCCTTTCGCCGTCGTTTTGCTTGAAAAATGCTCGGGTCAGCTCAGCCGCAGGAAGGTCAGACCCAGCAGCGCAGCGGCGGCCGCCGCCATTCTGAAAGCCATACAGATCTTCTCCTCGCTCCAGCCGTCCATCTCGAAGGAGTGGTGGATGGGGGTCATTTTAACGATGCGCTTGCCGTGGGTGAGCTTGAAGTAGGTCACCTGAATGACCACGCTGCCGGCCTCACAGATGTAGATGAAGCCGAAGAACAGAAGCAGTTCGGGGCGGGCCATGCAGAAAGCGATGGCCGTGACGGCGCCGCCCAGATACATACTGCCGGTATCGCCCATGAACACCTTGGCCGGGTGGAAGTTCCACAGCAGGAAGCCTGCACAGCCGCCGGCCACCGCCGCAGCGAACACCGCCAGGTGGAAGTAATCCAGCACCACAGCGGTGACGATGTAGGCCAGCATCACCACAAAGGTGACCGAGCTGGCCAGGCCATCCACACCATCGGTCAGGTTGACGGCGTTCACCATAAAGATGATGCCCAGAAACGCGATGGGATAGAACAGCACGCCCAGGTCCACAAAACCGAACACCGGCAGCACCACCGCAGTGGTCAGCATCCCGTTCAGATGCAGACCGTACAGGAACAGCACGGTGATGGCCACCTGCAGCACGATCTTCTGCATGGCCTTCAGGCCCAGGTTGCGCTTTTTGACCACCTTGATGTAGTCATCCAAAAAGCCCACCAGGCTGAACGCCCAGGAGGCAGACAGGGCCAGCATCACATTGAAGGCCTGCTGGTCACCCATCAGGTCGGGCTCAGCCATGCCGATGTACAGCCAGCCCACGCCCAGGCCCAGCGTGCTGCCCATGATGAAGCACAGACCGCCCATGGTGGGGGTGCCCTGCTTGCTCTTGTGCCAGGTGGGGCCGATCTCCTTAATGGTCTGCCCGTAGTGCAGGCGGTGCAGGAAGGGCACCACCGCCAGACCCGACATGCCCGTGAGCACAAAGGCAAACAGGGCAGCCAGAGTCATTGCATAGGTAGAAAGCATAGATTCCACAACTCCTCACAGGTTCAGGGCGTTTTTCCGCCCTCAAACGATTTATTGGTCACAGCTTATCATACAGCGCTTTGAGGATTTCTTCAAGTCTCATCCCGCGGCTGCCTTTGGCAAGCAGGCCGTCGCCGGGGCGCAGGCGCTCCGCAAGGGCCTGCACCGCCTGTTCACGGTCGGTGCAGTGCAGCACCTCCACGCCCAGGGCCGCA
>JAFUQL010000070.1 GCA_017472375.1 Oscillospiraceae bacterium
GAACAGGGTGCCGCCGTTGGCCATGAAGAAGGAACCGGTGTACCAGCCGGTGGTCATGGGGAAGGCAACAACGCCCTTCTCCAGCATGGCATCCAGGCTCTTAACGTCCTCCTCGGTGAAGACGTCCTTGTTGTAGTACATGAACCAGGTGTTGGGGGCACCGGGGAAGCCGTACACGCCGCCATCGGTGTGGGTCACGGTGTTGACATAGGTGGCAGACACGTCGTTCTGGACCTGCTCCAGGTAGGAGCCGCCCAGCTTGGCCAGAGCGCCAGCCTGGATCAGGGTGCCCAGCTGGTCGTTGGCGAACAGGTAGACATCAGCAGCAGCAGCGGGGTCGTTCTTCACGGTGTTGCCGGCATCGCCCTCACCGCAGACGCCCAGATCCCAAGTGATGTCGTACTCGGGGTGAGCTTCCTCGAACTTGGCCAGCATCTGGGGCAGCCAGCAGGTGTCGTCAGCCTGGTCCTCCTGGGGAGCCCAGACCTTCAGGGTAACAGCCTCGGGGCCGGCAGCCTCAGAGCTGGCAGCCTCGGAAGCGGGGGCGGAGCTGCTGGCAGCGCCGCCGCAGCCAACCAGCAGGCTGAGGGCCATGACGCAAGCCAGAAGCATAGCAATCGTCTTCTTCATGTTTTGTTTCCTCCTTAAGAAATTTACAGAAAATATACTAATGCGGTGAAGACTCCGCAATAGCCAAATTGGGGGCGGGGCGGCGGCCTTTTTCCGGAAACGGTACCGTTTCCGGACGGAAAAGAGGCCTCTTTTCCCCGCAGGGGGTGCCGGGCGTTACGCCTCGGCGGCTTCGGCGGTCTCGCCGGCGGCGGCCTTGGCGGCCTTCTCAAGGGCGTTCAGCGCGTCCCAGTTGGCGCGCCCATAGCGCTTGGTCATGGCCAGCACCTGCTCGCTCAGCGCGTCGGACATCTGGCCGGGCAGCAGCCGCCAGCGCCAGTTGGCACCCACGGTGCCGGGGGCGTTCATGCGGCAGTCGTTGCCCAGACCCAGGTGATCCTGCGCGGGCACGATGCAGGTCTTGGCGCTGCAGCGCATGGCCAGGCTGACAAAGGACTTGTGCAGCTCGGCGACGGGGGTGGCGGTGTCCGCCAGATAAGCGCGGATGTGCGCCTGCTCGGTCTCGGGCAGGCCGGCGAACCAGCCGGCAACGGTCTCGTTGTCGTGGGTGCCGGTGTACACCACGCAGTTGGTGCCGTAGTTGTGGGGCAGGTACTCGTTGGTGGCGCCGGTGTCCTTGGAATCGAAGCCGAACTGCAGCACCTTCATGTTGGGGAAGCCGCTGTCCTTGACCAGCTTGCGCACGCCCTCGGTCATCAGACCCAGATCCTCGGCGATGACGCTGCGCTCGCCCAGCGCCTGCTTCATCTTGTTGAACAGCTCCATGCCGGGGCCCTTCTCCCAGTGGCCCTCCTTGGCGCTGGCCGCGCCGGCGGGGATGGAGAAGTACTCGTCGAAGCCGCGGAAGTGGTCGATGCGCACCACGTCGTACAGCTCAAAGCTGTGCCACAGGCGGGTGATCCACCACTGGTAGTCGGTGGCCTTCTGGTAATCCCAGCGGTACAGGGGGTTGCCCCAGAGCTGGCCGTCCGCGGAGAAGTTGTCCGGGGGGCAGCCCGCCACAGCGGAGGGCAGGTTCTTCTCATCCAGCTGGAACATCTCGGGGTGCGCCCACACATCCGCGCTGTCCATGGAGACGTAGATGGGGATGTCGCCCACGATCTTGATGTGCTTTTTGTTGGCGTAGCCCTTCAGCTTCTTCCACTGCTGGGTGAACTTGAACTGCAGATACTTCTGGAACTCAATGTCGAAGTACAGCTCGCCCCGGTAGTAGTCCAGCGCGAAGCCCCAGTGCATCCGGATGTCCTCCGGCCACTTGGTCCAGCTCTCGCCGCCGAAGAACTCCTTCACCGCCATAAAGGTGGCGTAATCGTCCAGCCACCAGGCGTTTTCGGCGGCGAACTTCTGGAATTCGGGGTCGCGGCTGATGTCGCTGCGCTCATAGGCGGTGTGCAGCAGCTTGAAGCGGCCCGCGAACAGCTTGTCGTAATCCACCTTGGCGGCGTCCGCGCCGAAGTCCACCGCGTCGCACTCGGCGGCGGTGAGCACGCCCTCCTCCACGAGGGCCTCAAGGCTGATGAAGTAGGGGTTGCCCGCAAAGGCGGAGTACGCCTGATAGGGGGAGTCGTCCGAGCCGCCGTGGCCGGTGGCGCCCAGAGGCAGGATCTGCCAGTAGGTCTGGCCGGACTTCTCCAGCCAGTCCACGAAGTCGTAGGCGGCCTTGTCGAAGCAGCCGATGCCGTACTTGGAGGGCAGGCTGGTGACGGACAGCAGTACGCCGGTATCACGTTTCATAGGGTTCACGCTCCTTATTCATCCCAGTGTTCATCGTGCGAAAGGGGGCGGCTCAGCGGCCGTCCTCGTAATACAGCATCCGTGCCTCCCAGGGCAGCAGGGTGTCTCCCCCGCCCTCGCAGTTGGTCAGCAGCAGCTCGGCGGCGCGGTATTCCGCGGGCAGCGCAAAGTCCGCCGCCTCGCCGGAGAAGTTGCAGACCACCAGCAGGTGGCTGCCGCCCGCGTCGCGGGTGTAGGCGAACACCTGCTCATCCTCGGGGCACAGCAGGGTGAAGCTGCCCTCCCGGAAGATGGGGTACGCCTTGCGCAGGGCGATGAGCCTGCGGTAGTAGTGGAACACCGAATCCGGGTCGGCCTGCTGCTGTGCGGCGTTGATCTCGCCGTGGTTGGGGTTCACCGGCAGCCAGGGGGTGCCGGTGGGGAAGCCGGCGCTGGGGCCGGCGGTCCACTGCTGGGGGGTGCGGGCGTTGTCCCGGCCGC
>JAFUQL010000071.1 GCA_017472375.1 Oscillospiraceae bacterium
CACCATGGGCCTCATCACCTATATGCGTACCGACAGTCTGCGTGTCAGCGAGGAGGCTGTGGCCGGTGCCCGCGAGTCCATCAGCGGCAACTACGGCGACAAGTACGTCTGCAAGCACAAGCGCACCTGGAAGTCCCGCAGTGCCACCGCTGCCCAGGATGCCCACGAGGCCATCCGTCCCAGCGTACCTTCCCTGACCCCCGACGAGGCTGAGAAGAGCATCAGCGGCGATGTGGCCAAGCTGTACCGGCTCATCTGGAGCCGCTTTATCGCCAGCCAGATGGCCGACTGCGAGCAGGACACCGTGTCGGTGGGCATCACCGCCGGCGACTACCTGTTCCGCGCCAGCGGCTATGTGGTCACCTTCGACGGCTTCACCGCCCTGTACGAGGAGGCCACCGATGAGAAGGAGAAGAAGGAGACCAGCCTGCCCCCGCTGGAGGAAGGCCAGACCCTGAAGCTGCGGGAGCTCAAGAGCGAGCAGAAGTTCACCCAGCCCCCGCCCCGCTACACCGAGGCCACCCTCATCCGGGCGCTGGAGGAGAACGGCATCGGCCGCCCCTCCACCTACGCGCCCATCATCACCACGGTCATCGACCGGGGCTATGTGGAGCGGGACGCCAAGAAGCTCAAGCCCACCCTGCTGGGCCGTGCGGTCAACGACCTGATGCTGGAGCAGTTCCCCAACATCGTGGACGTGACCTTCAGCGCCGGCATGGAGAAGCAGCTGGACAAGGTGGAGAGTGGCCAGGAGGACTGGCACACCGCCATCGACAGCTTCTACAAGGACTTTGCCGCCACCCTGCAGCAGGCTGAGGCCAACATGGAGGGCAAGAAGATCAAGGTGCCCGACGAGGAGACCGACGAGGTCTGTGAGAAGTGCGGCCGCAAGATGGTCATCAAGATGGGCCGCTACGGCAAGTTCATGGCCTGCCCGGGCTTCCCTGAGTGCACCAACACCAAGCGCCTGGTGAAGGACACCGGCGGCAAGTGCCCCAAGTGCGGTGGCCGGATGCTGATCCGCCGCAGCGCCAAGGGCCGGGTGTACTACGGCTGCGAGGGCTACCCCAACTGCGAGTATATGACCTGGGACGAGCCGGTGCCCACCCTGTGCGAGAAGTGCGGCGCTACCCTGTTCAAGAAGGGCAGCCGCCTGTACTGTGCAAAGGAAGGCTGCGGCTTTGAGAAAACCTATGTGAGAGGGCAGACCAATGAGTGAGATGCAAGCGATCACC
The DNA here is from genome assembly GCA_017472375.1 of Oscillospiraceae bacterium. Taxonomy (GTDB): domain Bacteria; phylum Bacillota; class Clostridia; order Oscillospirales; family Ruminococcaceae; genus SFJ001. The sequence goes on from JAFUQL010000071.1 coordinate 1,236, forward strand.
GTTCTGGGCGCCGGCCTTGCGGGCTGTGAGGCCGCCCTGTGGCTGGCCGGGCAGGGGGTGCAGGTACACCTCTATGAGCAGAAGCCCGTCCATTTCAGCCCCGCCCACAAGGCCGAGGGCTTTGCGGAACTGATCTGCTCCAACAGTCTGAAGGCCGAGCGGCTGGATTCCGCCTCCGGTCTGCTGAAGGCCGAGATGAAGATGCTGGGCAGCAGCCTGCTGGGCTGCGCCGAGGCCACCCGCGTGGCCGCCGGCGGCGCGCTGGCGGTGGATCGGGATGCGTTCAGCCAGGCGGTCACCGCGCTGGTGGAGGGCCATGAGAACATCACCATCCACCGGGAGCGGGTGGAGCGCATCGACGACAGCCGCCCGGTGCTGGTGGCCACCGGCCCCCTCACCGACGGGGAACTGGCCGCCGACATCCAGCGGCTCATCGGCGGGCAGAGCCTGTCCTTCTACGATGCGGCCGCGCCCATCGTCACCGCCGAGAGCCTGGACATGGAGAAGGTCTTTGCCGCCAGCCGCTACGGGCGCGGTGAGGCCGACTACCTGAACTGCCCTTTCAACAAGGCGGAGTACGAGGCGTTCCACGCGGCACTGTCCACGGCCGAGCGGGCCCCCCTGCACGACTTTGATGCCGACGGCGACCTGACCGTGTACGAGGGCTGCATGCCCATTGAGGTGATGGCTGGCCGCGGTGCGGACACCATGCGCTTCGGCCCCCTGCGCCCGGTGGGTCTCACCGACCCCCGCACCGGGCACCGCCCCTGGGCCAACGTGCAGCTTCGCAGCGAAAACCGGGAGAACACCCTGTACAATCTGGTGGGCTTCCAGACCAACCTGAAATTCGGCGAGCAGAAGCGGGTGTTCAGTATGATCCCCGGCCTTGAGAACGCCGAGTTCGTGCGGTACGGCGTGATGCACCGCAATACCTTCCTGAACAGCCCTAAATTGCTGGGCGAGGATCTGGCCCTGAAGAGTCACCCCAACGTGTGGTTTGCCGGGCAGATCACCGGCTTCGAGGGCTATATGGAATCCGCCGCCTGCGGCCTGCTGGCTGCCCGCAATATGCTGGCCGCCCTGCGGGGCAGGACCCTGCCCCCGCCCCCGGCCGACACCATGTGCGGTGCGCTGATCCGCTACATCACCACCGAGAACAAGGACTTCCAGCCCATGGGTTCCAACATGGGCATCCTGCCCCCGCTGGAGAGCCACATCCGGGACAAGCGCGAGCGCTATGCCGCGCTGGCCGACCGGGCTGTGGCCAGCATGCAGGGCTGGATCGACGCAAATCAACTGTAACACCCCTCCGGGCACCGTGCCCGGGGATGAGCCGCGACTGCGGGAGGACATAGAGTATGAAGATCATTCTGGACGCCATGGGCGGCGACAACGCCCCTGCCGAGATCATCAAGGGCGCGGCGCAGGCCGTGGCCGAATACCCCGATGTGGAGATCGTTGCCGTGGGCAGCGAGGAGGCCATCCGTGCCGCCGCTGCGCAGGAGAAGGTCTCCCTGGACCGCATCGAGATCGTCAGCGCCACCCAGGTCATCGAGATGTGTGATGAGCCCGCCAAGGCCATCCGCTCCAAGAAGGATTCCAGCATGGTGGTGGGCCTGAAGATGCTGGCCGAGGGCAAAGGCGACGCCTTTGTGTCCGCCGGCAGCACCGGTGCCCTGCATGTGGGCGCCAGCCTGATCGTGCGCACCATGAAGGGTGTGAAGCGCCCCGCGCTGGCCACCGTGGTGCCCGGCGGCGTGAAGCCCTATCTGCTGATGGACAGCGGCGCCAACGTGGAGTGCCGTGCCGGCATGCTGGAGGCCTTCGGTGTGATGGGCTCCGCCTACATGAACAAGGTCATGGGCATTGAGCAGCCCCGTGTGGCGCTGGTGAACAACGGCGCCGAGGAGACCAAGGGCACCCCACTGTATCAGGAGGCCCACCAGCTGCTGAAGGCCAACCCCCACATCCACTTCGTGGGCAACATCGAGCCCCGGGACGTGCCCAGCGGCGCGGACGCCGATGTGGTGGTCTGCGACGGCTTCACCGGCAACGTGATCCTGAAGATGAGCGAGGGCATGGCCAAGACCATCCTCGGCATGGTCAAAGAGGTGTTCCTGTCCGGCGCCCTGTCCAAGCTGGCCTACCTGCTGGTGAAGGGCGGCATGGCCGGCCTGAAGAAGAAGATGGACAGCGAGGAGCACGGCGGCGCACCGCTGCTGGGCACCTCCCGCATCGTCATCAAGGCACATGGCTCCTCCAAGGCCAAGGGCGTGAAGAACGCCATCCGTCAGGCGCGCCTGTGCGTGCAGAACGATCTGGTGGGTACCATGAGCGCCGCGCTGACCGATCTGGGCAGCGCCAAGGCTGCCGAGTGAGCCCCGCACGGTTTTGAGGTGAACACCCATGCATGAATTGGAAAAGATCATCGGGTATCGGTTCAAGGATCCGACCCTGCTGGAGATCGCCCTCACCCACACCAGCTATGCCCACGAGAGCCGGGTGAAGGTGCGCCACAACGAGCGGCTGGAGTTTCTGGGGGACAGTGTGCTGTCCATCGTCACCGCCGACTACCTGTTCCACGCCTGGAAGGACCGCCCCGAGGGCGATCTGAGCCGCACCCGCGCCAGCCTGGTGTGCGAGAGCGCCCTGTTCCAGTTTGCCCAGAAGATCGAGCTGGGCAAGTACCTGCGGCTGGGCCGCGGTGAGGAGATGGGCGGCGGCCGCAACCGCCCCAGCGTGGTGTCGGACGCCTTCGAGGCCCTCATCGCCGCGCTGTATCTGGACGGCGGCATTGAGGTGGCCCGGGCCTTCATCCTGCCCTTCCTCACCGGCGGCGAGAGCGCCGAGGAGGACTACAAGACCCGCCTGCAGGAGGTGGTCCAGCAGAACCCCGAGGAGCGCCTGCGCTATGTGGTGGAGGGCGAGAGCGGCCCCGACCACGACAAGCACTTCGTGGTGGCGGTGTACCTGAACTCCAACTGCATCGGCCGGGGCGAGGGACACTCCAAGAAGAACGCCGAGCAGCACGCCGCCCGTGAGGCGCTGCGCCTGATGGGGCTGGTGAAGTGAGCCCCTCCGCCGTACATACCACAGCTTCCGGGAGGGAAGAATGAGACTCGTAGCACTGGAAATACAGGGATTTAAGAGCTTCCCGGACCGGACGAAGGTCACCATCGGGCCGGGCATCACCGCGGTGGTGGGCCCCAACGGGTCGGGCAAGAGCAACATCTCGGACGCCATCCGCTGGGTGCTGGGTGAGACCAGCTCCAAGCAGCTGCGCGGCGCCGGCAAGATGGAAGACGTCATCTTCGGCGGCACCCAGCTGCGCGGCGCCATGGGCTTTGCCAGCGTGGCGCTCACCGTGGAGAACATCGACCGC
>JAFUQL010000072.1 GCA_017472375.1 Oscillospiraceae bacterium
CTCCACGGTGATGACGCTCACCGGGCAGGCCTCGGCGGCCTGGCGGGCGGCGTCCTCCAGGCCGGCGGGCACCGGGCCGCCCGCCGCAAGGCCATCCTCCATGTGGTATACCTCCGGGCAGGTGCTGGCGCACAGGCTGCACCCGATGCACCCGCTGCGGTCTACGATCGCTTCCATCTGGCTTCCTCCTTTGCTCAAACCGACCGGGATTTGCACGGTCGGCCACAGTGTGCCCGCACAAAGAGCCGAATATGCCCAAATTTGAGCAATACAGCCGGCGAAATTTGTGGTATACTGATTTTAACTATTTGCTGGCGATTTCAGGCAAAAACCCGGCGCGGCCGGGCACAGGGGGAGGAGCACATATGGAATTCGTACTGATCCGCCACGGCGACCCGGATTACTCCGGCTGCGTGCGGGGCGGCATCAACGGGCAGGGGTTCGGCCTGGTGCCGCTCACCGAGCAGGGCCGCCGCCAGGCGCAGCAGGCCGCCCGCCATCCGGCGCTCAAGGGCGCACAGATCGTCATCGCCTCGCCCTACACCCGCGCCCTGCAGACCGCCGCCGAGATCGTGCGGGCCACCGGCCTGCCCCTGATGGTGGAGCCCGACCTCCACGAGGTGATGAGCGACCGCACCGGCGTGCCCCGCACCAAGGCCGAGCTGGACCGGTTCCACCGGGACTTTCTGGCCTGCAAGGGCCGCTGGCCCGCCGGCGAGGAGCGCTGCTGGGAGACGGTGGACCAGCTCATCGCCCGCATCACCGGCGTGCTGGACCGCTACACCGGCTACGACAAGGTGGTGGTGGTCACCCACGGCGGGGTGATCCGCCGCTTTGTGCCCGAGCAGCGCATCGACTACTGCAAGCCCTATGTGGTGCAGGTGCCCAGCGGCGGCCATGTGCAGTGCCACGGCTGGGTGGAGGTGCCCCGCGGCAACTGACCAACCATAAAAACCAAAAGGCAGAGCCGCTCCCCTCGGTGGGAGCAGCCCTGCCTTTTTGCGTATCAGCGCAGTTTATTCCAGTTCGTAGGGCCAGCCCATCAGGCCGCCCAGGTCCCGCAGGTTGGTGTAGCACAGCGCCTCCAGCTTTTGGGCGGCGGCGGCGCTGCGCACCCCGCTGCGGCAGTGCACATAGATCAGCGCGTGTTTGTCCGGCAGCACCCGGGCGGCGCTCTCGGCGGTGATGGTGTCCAGCGGCAGCAGCAGCGAGCCGGGGATGCGCTGCAGCTCGTGCTCCTCGGGCTGGCGCACGTCCAGCACGATGGCGGTGCCCGCATCGATGGCGCGGATGGCCTCGGCGGGGGTGATGGTCTTGACGCTCATAGGGCGGCCTCCTTTTTGGTCCATTCTATGCGGCCGCGCCGCGCATGGTCCCTCTATTGTACCCGCTTTGGGCGGCGGGCGCAAGTCACTCCAGCTCCTCTGCGGGCACCCGGCGGGGGGGCGGGGTGAGCCGCGCCGCGGCGAGGATCTCCAAATGGTCGGCGATGCCTTCGGTGAAGGCGGTGGC
>JAFUQL010000073.1 GCA_017472375.1 Oscillospiraceae bacterium
AGTGGCCATGCTGCTGCCCCTGCAGACCAGCGGCGGCGGCTGGGATGGGCCTTCGCGGATGGATGGAGCGCTGAGCAGTTCCTTCGCCATCTCCATTTATACCGAGGAGGGCCTTTCGACCGAGGTTTTGGACCCGGAGTTCCGCATCTATAAAAATGGCGAACTGGTGCAGACATTGGGCGGCGTGGTCAGCATCCACACCAGCGGCGGGTTCAATGAGATCAGCTACTCGGTGGACACAGACGGACAGCGCTGGCGGCTGGAATGCGAGCCGGAGGACGTGATCGTCATCCGCTTTGTGTGCAGTGACCGGTATGGGTTGGAGTACGACTTTCTGTTTCAGATCTGGGACGGAAGCGGCGAGGTGCCTGCAGATCCCTCTGCGGGCGGTGAGATCGCAGCCGAGTCGCTCATCCTGCGCTGGCCTGATTAAAGTGTGATGTTTGAAAGATGATCCACGAAAGTTCCCCTTGGCGGGGAGGACGCGGTAGCTTTGATCCAGCAAAGATAGGGGGAGCGTATGGATATGATAAGAATTCTCCAGCTTGTCACGTTGGGATTTGGCATAAAAGAATTGCATAATGCAAGGGTGTGCCACAAGCAGCAGAAAAAGGGCTGGGCGGTCGCATCGCTGTGCATGGGTGTTTTCGTCTGTGTATGTGCGGTCATTTCAATGACCGGTATCTTATAAAAACACGTTTTATAGCGAAATTGCGTTTAAGTTGCCTGCGCAAAGAACCTTTGCTTGTTTGCAGATCCATACCGTGGTATGCTGTCTCCACGGAAAGGAGGGAACGTCTGTGTCGGATTTCAGTACGAACCTGAAAAAACTGAGGAGGAAAGCGACCCTGTCACAGGATCAGTTGGCCGAACGCCTGAACGTAACACGCCAGACTGTTTCGAGCTGGGAGCGGGGAAAATCATATCCGGACCTGGATATGCTGGTGCAGATCTGTGACGCGCTGCACACGACACCGGATCGGCTGCTCTATCCTCCTGAAAAGCGAGGACGTCCGGGTGCAGAGGAGATCGTCGACGCCGCGCTCTTTCAAAAAATAGCGATCGCGATTTTTGTGATCGGTTTTGCGCTTGGAATATCGGCGGGAAGTGGATCATATTCTCCGGCGCCCAATACGGTGGGCTGGCATTTTGTCTTTTCTTACGCGCTCAGGTATTGGGGCGGTGCGTTTTTGATCGGGATGATTTTTGTTGGAATAGGGAAGATCCTTTCGTTGCTCTCTGCGCTCAGGGAAACAGAATAAAGCAAAGGCGGGCAGCCCACCGTGTGGACTGCCCGCTTTCTTCTGCAAGGCATCGTTCAGAAGCCTTCCTTGTAAACAAGAAAAAACGGACATCCATTCGGATGTCCGTTTTGGTGGAGATGAGGGGGATCGAACCCCTTACCTCTTGAATGCCATTCAAGCGCTCTCCCAGGTGAGCTACACCCCCATGTTGTGTGCCGTCTCTCGACTGCTTGTTTATTATAGCAGTCCGTTTTGGAAAAGTCAACATCAAATTTCAAAAAAACAGATATTTTTTTGCGCAGCCGTCCGAAGCGGGCGGACCGAACCTGCATGGAGAGCCTTGCCATGGAATGGCCCGGAGAACCCGGTGCAAAACTGATAAAAGGCCGCAGGTTTGCTTGCAACCATGCCCAAAAAATAGTATGATAGATGTATATGTAAAGTAGGGACGTGTGCGCCCGCGGCAAAGCCCGGCCACACCGAATAAAAAGCGAGGTTCAGGATATGGCGTTGAGCATGACGGGCTACGGGCGCGGTAAGGCGGTTTTGAACGGCCGGGACATCACGGTGGAGATCAAGAGTGTGAACTCCCGGTACTTTGAATACTCCGCACGCATCCCGCGCAGCTGCAGCTTTCTGGATGACAAACTGAAGAGCATGGTGAGCAGCCGGGTGCACCGGGGCAAGGTGGAGCTGAGTTTGCAGATCCAGGCGGCGGGCGCGCAGGAGCAGGTGGTTGCTGTGGATCTGGAGCTGGCGCGCAGTTATCGTGAGGCGCTGCAGCAGCTGAGCGAAGCGCTGGGTGTAAAGGATACCTCCACCGCTGAGACACTGGCCCGCCTGCCCGATGTGATGAGCCTGCGCCATGCGGATGTGGACGAGGAACAGCTCTGGGCGGATGTGGCGCAGGTCTGCGCACAGGCGCTGGATAACTTCCTGGCCATGCGCGCGGCTGAGGGCCAGAAGCTGAAGGAGGACATTTTGGGCCGCCTGCTGACCATTGAGGCTGCGGTGGGCCAGGTGGAGGAGAACAGCGCCGGCCGTGTGGCTGCCTACACCCAGCGGCTGTACGCCAAGCTGCAGGCCCTGCTGGAGGACCGAAACGTGGATGAGGCCCGGGTGCTGACCGAAGCCGCCATCTTTGCGGATAAGACTGCGGTGGACGAGGAGACGGTGCGCCTGCGCAGCCACATTCAGCAGTACCGCGAGATCCTTGCAGGCGAGGGGCCGGTGGGCCGCAAGCTGGACTTCCTGACCCAGGAGCTGAACCGGGAGACCAATACCATTGGCTCCAAGTGCCAGGATATTGAGATCACCCGCATCGTGCTGGATGTGAAGTCTGAGATCGAGAAGATCCGTGAGCAGGTGCAGAACATCGAATAAACAGGGCCGGCCGCCGGTTGCGGGCCGGAAACAGGAGAGATCGGCATGAAGCTTATCAACATCGGTTTCGGCAACATGGTCAGTGCAAACCGCCTGATCGCCATTGTCAGCCCGGAATCTGCCCCCATCAAGCGCATTGTGCAGGAGGCTCGGGACAAGGGGTCCCTCATCGATGCCACCTACGGCCGCCGCACCCGCGCGGTCATCATTATGGATTCGGACCACATCATCCTGTCGGCCATTCAGCCCGAAACGGTGGCCAACCGTCTGGACAACAGCGACAGCGTTGAGATCGAGGAGGAACTGGAAGATGAATAAGGATCGGTATCTTGTGGTCGTCTCTGCGCCGTCCGGCTGCGGCAAGGACAGTGTGGTCGGTGCCATGCGCGCCAAACACCCGGAGATCGCTCTGTCGGTGTCGGCCACCAGCCGCCCGCCCCGCGGTGAAGAACAGGACGGCGTTCACTACTATTTTCTCACCGAGGAGCAGTTCATGGCCAAGGTGGAGGCCGACGAGATGGCGGAGTACGCCCGTTACGGCAGCAAGCTGTACGGCACCCCCCGCAGCGAGATCGAATCCCGCATGGAGAACGGCCAGACGGTGGTGCTCATCATCGAGGTGCAGGGCGCTGCCCGCATCCGTGCCCGCTATCCCGGCGCGCTGACGGTATTCCTGCTGCCCCCCAGCATGGAGGTACTGGAGGCTCGCCTGCGCGGCCGCGGCACCGACAGTGAGGAGTCCATCCAAAAGCGGCTGGCCGAGGCGCAGGTGGAAATGGCGCAGGCTCCGCTGTACACTGCTACGCTGGTGAACGACGACCTGCAGACCTGCGCCGACGAACTGTATCGACTGATCTGCGAGCATCAGGGCGAATGATCTGCTAAATTGCCATTGCGATGGAGGGGAGAGCATACCATGAGCACGGTTCAGGTGGCCGTGGATAATGCCACCTTCCATTTTGATAAACTGTACACCTACCGCCTGCCCCCACGGCTGGAGGGCAAAGTGTTCGAGGGCAGCATGGTGCTGGTGCCTTTTGGCCGGGGGGATAAGCCCCGTATGGCGGTGGTGCTGGCTGTGGGCAGCGAGGAGCACGAGCCGGACGGCCTGCCTGCCGAAAGTCTTGCGCTGGCGGCGGCACAGCCGGCTGTGCCCGCCCGCCGTGCCCCGAAGCTGAAAGAAGTGTTCGATGCAGCCCCTGAGGAGGCCCGGCTGACGCCCGATCTGCTGAAGCTGGTACATTTTTTGAAAGAGCGCACCTTCTGCACCTATTATGAAGCGGTGCGGGCCATCATCCCCTATGGGGCGCAGTACCGGCCCCAGACGGTGGACGGCAAGCCCGGCCTGCGCCGCCAGCTGCTCCATCAGGAGCTGCGCTACCGGCGCACCGCCTACCCGGCTGAGGCCGCCGGGCGGATCACCGATAAGCAGCGCACTGCCCTGAATCTGCTGGCGGCGGGCGGTCCTCAGACCACAGCTCAGCTGGAAGCGCAGGGGGTGACCCGCGCGGTGCTGGAGGCGCTGATCAAAAAGGGGCTGGCCGAAAAGCATCTGGAACACCGGGATGCTGGCCTGTACGATGTCCCGGCGGGCAGTGCGGCAGAGGTGCCGGCGTTGACTGCGGAGCAGCAGAGTGCTTTTGAACAGCTTGCGCCCTCCATCGGGGACGGCAAGCCCCATGCGGCGCTGCTCTACGGTGTGAC
>JAFUQL010000074.1 GCA_017472375.1 Oscillospiraceae bacterium
ATGGCCACGCTGGCGCTGGTGCTGGCGGTGTGCTATGGCATTTACTACTTTGTGGACTACATCCTGAACGGTGCGTTCATGGATTGGTTCAGCCGCAACTATGTTCACCAGGAGCTGTATCTGGACACCGCCGGCAACCCCTACACCATCAATGTGGTGGACTGGGAGCGAGTGAAGCTGCTGCTGCTGTTCGCGTTCATCGCGGCGGTGCTGTGCGGGGTGCTGGCAGCCTTTGTGTCTGCCCGGGTGTACGCATGGGTGCGTGTGCGCCGCACCATCCAGAGCACCAGCGAGCGCATCCACCGGTACATGAGCCGTGAGATGGATGCGGGGGATGCCTTCCCGCCCGCCTACGCCCCGGTGGCGGCGCAGATGGTGCAGATCAAGGCAGACATGCAGCGGCAGGAGCAGACCCTGCGCGCCGAGGCGCAGCGCCGCAACGACCTGATCGCCTATCTGGCCCATGACCTGAAAACACCGCTGACCTCGGTGCTGGGATACCTGAGCCTGCTGGACGAGGCGGACGACCTGCCCGAAGCCCAGCGCAGAAAGTATGTGCGGGTGGCCCTGCAGAAGGCCGTGCGGCTGGAGCAGCTGATCAACGAGTTCTTCGAGATCACCCGGTACAACCTGCACCAGATCGTGCTGGAAAAGGAGACGGTGGATCTGGCGTATCTCCTGGTGCAGCTCACCGATGAGTTCTACCCCAGCCTTGCCGCCCACGGCAACACCGCCCGGCTGGAGGTGCCGGAGGAGCTGCCCCTGTATGGCGACCCCATGAAGCTGGCGCGGGTGTTCAACAACCTGCTGAAGAACGCCATCGCCTACAGCTACCCGGACACCGAGGTGCTGGTGAGCGCCTGCACCGAGGGCAGCGAGGCGGTGCTGCGGTTTGTGAACCGGGGGCGCACCATCCCGGCGGGCAAGCTGGACGCTCTGTTTGAGAAGTTCTTCCGGCTGGACGAGGCCCGCACCGGCAACACCGGCGGGGCCGGGCTGGGGCTTGCCATCGCCAAGGAGATCGTGGAGCTGCACGGCGGCGCCATCGCGGCGGCCAGTGCGGACGAGGTGACCACCTTCACGGTGCGGCTTCCGCTGGGCAAAGATTAGGAAAATCTCAACCTTTTACTCAGAAAATGTTGAAAAAACCGGCGGCGCCGGTTCGTTACAATGAATGTGACGAACACAGTGCCGCCGGCTTTTTTGCCTGCGGAGAACGGAGGAAACGCCCATGGAACAGACCACACACAGCACCGCCCGCCGCCGCGCCCGGGCCCGGCGCAGAAAACGGCACAGGCAGGGCTGCCTGATCGCGCTGCTGTGCTGCCTGGCGCTGGCCGCCGCCCTGTGGCTGAGGCCGGGCAGCGGGAACGCCCTGCCGGTGCTGCACAGCCGCAGTGCGGTACTGATGGATGCGGCCAGCGGTGAGGTGCTGGCGGCCCTGCGGCCCCGGGAGCCTGCCCCGACGGCCAGCCTGACCAAACTGATGACCGTGTACGCCGCCATGGAGCTGCTGCCCGACCCCTCTGCCCCGGTGACGGTGGCCGAGGAGATGTTCCCTCCGCTGTATGCTCAAAACGCCAGCATGGCGGGGCTGCTGCCCGGCGAGACCACCACCGTGGGAGACCTGTGGTACGGTGCGCTGCTGCCCTCCGGGGCAGAGTGCTGCCAGGCGCTGGGCGCGGCTGTGGGCGGTGAAGAGGTGCTTCTGCAGGCCATGAACGGGACGGCGGACGAACTGGGCATGAGCCGCACCTGCTTTAAGAATCTCACCGGGCTGCACGCCGAGGGCCATGTCTCCACCGTGGAGGACATGGCACAGCTGCTGACGGCGGCGCTGAAAAGTGAGGCGTTCCGGGCGGTGTTCACCGCATGGCAGCACACCCTTGCCGGCGACCTGCACCCGGAAGGGCTTGCGGTGGAAAGTACCCTGAGCCGGTACGCCGATGCGCTGAGCGGGGACGGCTGGCGGGTGCTGGGCGGCAAGACCGGCTACACCGATGAGGCCGGTCTGTGCCTCGCCACCCTTGCCGAGGTGAACGGGCGGGAATACCTGCTGGTGACCGCCGGGGCGCCCGGCGACCACACCACCGAGCCGTACCATGTACAGGATGCGGCAGCGGTGTACCGGTGGTTGAATGCAGGGCTGTGAAGGCCAGAACAAAAAAGGAGAGCCGGCCCCGGCGGGGTCGGCTCTTTCTATTGTATGGAGCAGCAGGCTCACCGCCGCAGGGCGCGGGCCCTTCTGCGGCGGGCGCGGCGCACCAGCGCGCACAGGGCAAGCACCAGCACAAGGCACACCGCCCCGATGCCCGCCAGAATGTGAGTGCGGTAGGGGGCCAGCAGCTCCCGGTAGTACAGCTCGTCGCTGCGGGGCAGGTCCCGGCGCACTTCCAGAGGCAGGGTGCCCAGCACCTCGCCGTTTTGGCGCACGGTCACGGTGCCTACCTGTGTGCCCGTGGCCACCGGGGCCTGCAGTTCGGCACAGGTGAGCTCGGTCTCCAGTTCCACCGGGGTGTCGGCGCACAGCAGGGCGGTCAGTGTCCCGGCAGGGTAGACGGGCAGAGCGGCAGCTTCTTCGCACCAGCGCACCGGGACTTCGGCCAGCGGGGCGTCGGCGCTCAGCGCCTGGCCCACCTCGAAGCGGGCCACCGCCCAGTCCAGCAGGGCGGCCGCATCGTTGTGCAGGATCTGGATGCCGTTTTCGGCCTTGCGGTTGGGCTCACCCAGCAGCACCAGCAGATAACGGCCGGTGTCCGTTTCGGCCATGGTCACGATGCAGCGGCCCGCCGCATCGGTGAAGCCAGTCTTGACACCCCGCACCCAGGGTCGGTACAGGGGCGAGGCGGGGTTCTGCATCTGGATGGAACTGCCGATGCGCAGGTACATCCCCTCGGGGGCATCCGGGGTGCGCACCACCGTCTGGAAGTTGTTCAGCGGCAACCACCATTCGCAGGAGGTACAGACGGTGCGCAGGGTCTCGTTCTCCATGCAGGCGGCGGCGATGCGGGCCAGGTCCCGGGCGGTGGACCAGTTGCCTGCATCGTACAGGCCGTGGGGGCAGGAATATTGGGTGTTCTCACAGCCCAGCTGCGCGGCACGGGCGTTCATCTGCTCCACAAAGGCATCGATGCTGCCGGCCAGCCGCCACGCGATGGTGCTGGCGGTGTCGTTGGTGCTGGGCAGCATGGTGCAGTACATCAGATCGCGCAGGTTGGTCTCCTCGCCGACGTGCAGGTCGATGTAGGCACCGTCCTCGGCGCGGATGTGCCAGAATTCCTCCGCCAGCTCCTGCGGGACGAGAAACGTCTCGTCCAGGTCTGCATCCGACTCGGCCAGCAGCAGGCAGGTCATCATCTTGGTCAGGCTGGCGATGGCACGCGGTTCGTCGGCGTTTCGCTCATACAGCACGGTGCCGGTATCCAGCTCCACCAGGTAGACGGCTGCAGCCTCGGGTGCGCCGGCCTCCTCGGGCGGCTGCCAGGCGGCCAGGGCGGCAGGCGCCAGCAGTACCGCGGCCAGCATAAGGCAGAAAAGTGAGATGATACGTTGTTTCATGGGCAGACCTCCGCAAAAATGCTTCGCTTCTGTAAGTGTAAAGGAAGGCGGGGGGCGCTGTCAACCGCGCACAGGCAGACCGGTTGCGGCCGTGCCTGCACGACCCGCCCAAAAAAACAGACTGAAAGACGAAATTTTGCGGAAGTTTTGTCAATTGACACCGAATCAGGCAGGAATTATACTTTAGCTGTATCTTTTGCGAAGGCGACCCGATCGAAACCCCGGCAGCCTTCGCTTTTGCTTTTGATGCAAAAAGGAGGAATCTGAATTGAATCAGCTGGATCGCATTTTCCATCTGAAGGAAAACGGCACCGATGTGAAGACTGAGATCATCGCCGGCGTCACCACCTTCATGACCATGGCCTACATTCTGGCCGTGAACCCGTCCATTCTGAGCGCCTGCGGCATGGACAGCGGCGCCATCTTCACCGCCACCGCGCTGGCTTCCATGATCGCCACCCTGTGCATGGCTGCCTTCGCCAACTATCCCTTTGTTCTGGCCCCCGGTATGGGCCTGAACGCCTACTTCGCCTACACCGTGGTCATCAACATGGGCTACACCTGGCAGATGGCTCTGGCCGCTGTCTTTGTTGAGGGTCTGATCTTCATTGCCCTGTCCCTGACCAAGGTCCGCGAGGCCATCTTTAACGCCATCCCCCTGTGCCTGAAGAACGCTGTCAGCGCCGGCATCGGCCTGTACATCGCCTTCATCGGCCTGCAGAACGCCAAGCTGGTGGTCAACACCGACTCCACCCTGGTGACCATCCTGCCCATCAAGACCACCCTGACCGACGGTACCTTCAACTGCATGGGCATCACCGCCATCCTGACCATCGTGGGCGTGTTCGTCACCGCCATCCTGATGGTGAAGAAGGTGAAGGGCAACATCCTGCTGGGCATCCTGATCACCTGGCTGCTGGGCATCATCTGCCAGTTCACCGGCCTGTATGTTCCCAACCCCGAGCTGGGCTTCTACAGCCTGCTGCCCGACTTCTCCGCCGGCCTGAGCGTGCCCAGCATCACCCCCACCCTGATGCAGCTGGACTTCTCCAAGCTGTTCACCGGTGAGTTCCTGGTGGTCGTGTTCGCCTTCCTGTTCGTTGATATGTTCGACACTCTGGGCACCCTGATGGGCGTTGCCAGCAAGGCCGATATGCTGGACGAGGAGGGCAAGCTGCCCCGCGCTCAGGGTGCGCTGCTGGCCGACGCTGTCGGCACCAGCATCGGCGCTGTGCTGGGCACCTCCACCACCACCACCTTCATTGAGAGTGCCTCCGGCGTGAGCGAGGGCGGCCGCACCGGTTTGACCGCTGTGACCAGCGCCCTGCTGTTCGGTCTGAGCCTGTTCCTGAGCCCCATCTTCCTGGCCATCCCCAGCTTCGCCACCGCTCCCGCTCTGATCGTCGTGGGCTTCCTGATGATCAGCAGCCTGATGAAGGTGGACTTCGACGATCTGGGCCAGGGCATCCCTGCCTTCATCACCATGATCGCCATGCCCTTCATGTACAGCATCTCCGAGGGCATCGCTCTGGGCGTTATCTCCTATGTGGTCATCAACGTGTTCTTCGCTGAGAACCGCAAGAAGATCAGCCCTGTGATGTACATCCTGGCTGTGCTGTTCGCGGCCAAGTACTTCATCATCTGATGATCCCCGGCTGAATCGAAACAAAACCGCCCCGGCGGCTGCAGCTTGAGCGCTGCGCCGCCGGGGCGGTTTTTGTTTCACAGGGAGCGGCTCACTCAAAGGTATAGCCGTAGCCGGTGGCGGCCTGTACCGCCCGCAGCACTGCCTCGGGGGGCAGGATGCGGATCAGCTCCACCAGCCCCTTCAGGGCGGCGGCATCCATCCGGGCGAGCTGATACAGCAGCTCCCGGCGTTTCATCGGCTCGTCGCAGTGTTCCAGCAAAAAGCTGCGCAGGGTGGCCATGGGGGCCAGTTTGGGCGCCCAGACCGCATTGGCATGGCCGGCCAGGTCGTCCATCATAGCGGCGGTGAGGGAGGGGGATGCGCCGCCGGTGCTGCCGGCGAGGATCAGCCCCATCTCGTCCCGGGAGGACATCACGCTGGCCAGGGCGGGCTGGTCGGCCTGGACGCACAGGGTCAGCAGATTTTTGGCGTTGGCAATGGCCAGCACGGCGGCGTTTTTGTCCGGGTCGGCCTCGGCGGCCACCACCAGATTCACCTCCTCCCACAGGGGAGAATCGGCGGCGGGCGGGTCGGTCTGTTTCACCAGGCGCAGGGTGTTGGGGTGGAGCACCAGCAGCTGTTCCAGCTCGGTGCAGAAGCTGCCGCTCACGGCAGCTGCCCGGGCCCCGCCCTCCAGCAGGCCGTCGGCACGGCGGGCCGCCTGCAGCCCGCCGCCGAAGATGAGTGCGTTTACCCGTTTGGGGTGAAGACGAATGCAAAGTTCCATGGGATCGTTACCTCGGGAATGCTGTTTTTGCCAGTGCCGTGTCGGCGGCATCCAGCATGAAGTCGATGTCGGCGGCCGTGTGTGCGGCCGAAAGGAAAATGGCCTCGAACTGGCTGGGCGCCAGCAGAACGCCCGCATCCAGCATGGCTTTGTGCCAGCGGGCGAAGGCATCGGTGTCGCAGGTCATCACCTGCTCGAAATGCCCGGGTAGGTCGGGGGTGAAAAACAGGGTCAGCAGCGAGCCGGCTTGGGCTACGCTGGCCGGGATGCTGCGCCGGGCAAGGATCTCCCGCAGGCCGTCGGCCAGCTGTGTGCCCCGGGCGTTGAGCTGGTCGTACACCTCGGGGTGGTCCCTCAGGTGGGTGAGCAGGGCATAACCCGCGGCCATGGCCAGCGGATTGCCGGCCAGGGTGCCCGCCTGATACACCGGCCCGGCGGGGCTGACACACTGCATGATCTCCCGCCTGCCCGCGTAGGCACCCACCGGCAGGCCGGCGCCGATGATCTTGCCGAAGCAGACCATGTCCGGCTGGATGCCGTAAAGCTGGGCTGCACCGCCGAAGGCTGCCCGGAAGCCGCTGATGACCTCGTCAAAGATCAGCAGGATGCCCTCCCGGGTGCACAGCTCCCGCAGCCCGCGCAGAAAGCCTGCCTGCCCCGGCACAAGGCCCATATTGCCTGCGATGGGCTCCAGGATGATGCAGGCGATCTGGCCGGGGTTCGCGGCGGCGAGGGCCTCCACGCTGGCCAGGTCGTTGTATCGGGCCACCAGTGTGTTTTTTACCACATCCGCCGGCACGCCGGGGCTGGTGGGCACGCCGAAGGTCAGCGCGCCGCTGCCCGCCTGCACCAGCAGGCAGTCGCTGTGGCCATGGTAGCAGCCCTCGAATTTCAGGATCTTGTCCCGCCCGGTGAAGCCCCGGGCCGCCCGGATGGCACTCATGGTGGCCTCGGTGCCGCTGTTCACCATGCGCACCTGCTCGGCGCAGGGGTAGGCGGCGCACAGCAGCTCGGCCATGCGGGTCTCCTGCCGGGTGGGCAGCCCGTAGCTGACCCCTTGTTCGGCGGCGGCGCGGATGGCCTCGTTCACCAGCTCCGGCGCATGGCCCAGGACCATGGGGCCCCAGCTTCCGATGCAGTCGATGTATTCGTTGCCGTCGATGTCCCACAGGCGGCTGCCCTTGGCGCGGCTCACAAAGACCGGCTTGCCGCCCACCGAGCGGAAGGCCCGCACCGGGCTGTTCACGCCGCCGGGGATGACCCGGCAGGCCTCGGCAAAGGCCCGGCCGGACTGGGTGTAGGAACGTACCTGCATGGTGTTCTCCTCTCTGCGGGTCAGTCCGCGCCGTTCAGCATCCGGCCGATGTCCAGCGCGAAGTAGGTGATGATGAGTTTGGCGCCCGCCCGCTTGATGGCGAGCAGGCTCTCCCAGATGGCCTCGCTGCGCAGGATGCCCTGCTCCACAGCGGCTTTCAGCATGCTGTACTCGCCGCTGACCTGGTAGGCCGCCAGCGGGGCGTTGAAGGTGCGGCTGACCTCATGGATGACGTCCAGATAGGCCATGGCGGGCTTCACCATCACCACGTCGGCACCCTCGTCCAGGTCGGCCTGTACCTCCCGCAGCGCCTCCCGGCCGTTGGCGTAGTCCATCTGGTAGCCCCGCCGGTCGCCGAAGGCGGGCGCAGAGCCGGCCGCATCACGGAAGGGCCAATCCAAGCTGGAGGCGAACTTGGCGCTGTAGCCCATGATGGCCACACCGGTGTGGCCGGCCTCATCCAGCGCAGCGCGGAGGGCGGCGATGTGGCCGTCCATCATGTCGCTGGGGGCCACCATGTCAGCACCGGCCCGGGCGTAGCTCACCGCCACCTGTGCCAGCAGAGGCAGGGTGGCATCGTTCATCACGCAGCCGCAGCCGTCCAGCAGGCCGCAGTGCCCGTGGCTGGTGTACTCGCACAGGCACACGTCTCCGATGATGTACAGCTCGGGCGCGAGCCGGCGCAGCCGCCGCATGGCCCGCTGCACCACGCCGTTTTCGTCCCAAGCGGCGGAGCCCTGTTCGTCCTTATAGGCGGGGATGCCGAACAGCAGGCAGGCCCCGATGCCAGCAGCAGCCATCTCATCGGCCAGTTCGTCCAGCCGGTCCACCGACCAGTGGTAGACTCCCTTCATGGAGGGGATCTCCCGCTTGATGTTCTCGCCCTCCACCACAAACACCGGCAGGATCAGCTCATCGGCGGTGAGGGCTGTCTCGCGCAGCATGCGGCGGACCGTTTCATTTTTGCGCAGTCGTCTTCCACGGTAAAACATGGTATTGCTCCTTTGTGCGTTTACAGGTTCAGCAGTGCCAGTGCGGCCAGGATGATGCCCATGGCAGCGGCACGGCGGCGGGTGAGGGGCTCGTGGAACAGCAGCACGCCCGCCAGCCCTACCGCCACGATGACACCCACGTTGCAGGTGGGGTAGGCCACGATGGCGGGTACGGTGGCGAGGGCGCGCAGCAGGAAGCGGGAGGAGAAGTAGTTGGGCACGCCCAGCAGCAGGCCGAACAGCACCTCCCATTTGCCGATGCGCTGCCGCTGCACAGCTGCCACGCCCAGGCACAGCAGCACCGCCACTGCAAAGATGTAGAACAGGAAGTGATTTTCCAGCGCGGGGTCGCCGTACTGCTCGTACAGCTTGGAGAGAAAGTCGGTGCAGCCGCCGATGCACAGCAGCAGGATGAGCCCCAGCCGATGGTTGGCCCGGCCTGCGCCCTTTTCCAGGTTGATCATCAGGATGGCAGCCAGGGCCAGCACGAAGCCCAGCACCTGCGCCGCGCCGGGCACCTCCCCGAACAGCAGGAAGGACAGGGCGGTGGGCACCAGAACGCCCAGCTTCATAAAGGTGGAGGACAGGGCCACGCCGTTGACCCCGATGTTCCACTGCAGCAGAAGGAAGCCGGCCAGGTACAAAAAGCCGCCCACACAGCCCATGCCCAGTGCAGCGGGCAGGCCCTCCCCGGCGGGGAAGGGCCCGGCGGGCGGCAGGTACAGTGCCGCCGGGATCAGGCACACCAGATAGTTCACGGCCAGCAGGCCGGTCTTGCTTTGGATACGAGCCTCGCTCAGCCGCATCACCAGAGAAACGGCGGTGCTGCAGAGAATGGCCAGAAGCAGGTCAAGCATAGCGGTCGTCCTTTCAAGATCGGGTCAGTCTGCCCCGGTGAGCAGCCGCAGAATGCCCTCGTAACTGCTCTCGGCGGCCTCGCGGATGGAAACATCCGGACCCAGCAGCTCCCGCAGGGCGGTGGTGGTGCGCGGACCGATGCTCACAAGGCCAGCCTGCCGCAGGGCATCGGCCCCGCAGGCTGCGGCGGTGCGCCGGGCGGCGCTGGCGCAGGTGAACACAACGGCGTCGCAGCCCGCCAGCCGGGCGGGCAGATCGGGGGCGGGCAGGGGTTCGTTTTTATACAGCAGCAGCCTGCGCACCCGGCAGTGTTCCTGCAGAAGCCCGGGCAGGGCCGCAGCAGGCCCCTCCACCATGGGCAGCAGCAGATCGGTGCCGGGGGCGAGCAGGGGCTGCAGGGCATCGGCCAGCCCCGCGGCGGTCTGCCGGTCGGGCACAAGATCGGCCCGGATGCCGTGCTGGCGCAGGGCCGCGGCAGTGCCATGCCCCACGGCGGCGATTTGCCGGCCCGCCAGTGCGCGGGCATCGCGCCCGGACTCGTCCAGGGCTTCAAACAGGCAGTGGACGGCGTTTTGGCTGCCGAAGACGATCCAGCCGGGGCCGGCCAGATCCACCCCATTCAGTGCACCGGGGATGGGGACGATGCGCCCTACGGGGACAAGGTCCACCGCAGCGCCCGAATCGGCCAGCAGCCCGGCCAGCCGCGCGGTGTTTTCCCCGGTGGCGGGCAACAGGAGCCTTTGCCCCGCAAGGGACAGGCCGAAGGGCTGTGCAAGAAGCGGCTGCAGAGCCAGGGTGGGCCCCACCGCAAGGATGGCCGGGTCCGGCACGGGGTCGGTTTCGGCCAGGGCGGGCAGGCTGGCCAGTGTGCCGGTCAGCAGCTTCTGGTCTGGCAGGGTGGCACGCCCCACAAGGGCCGCCGGGGTGGCGGGGTCCTTGCCGGCCGCCAGCAGGGCGGCGCACACCGCCGCAAGGCGGCTGCGGCCCATGAGAAACACCAGGGTGTCGTCGGTGCGGGCCATGCTGTCAAAGTCAAGATGGGCCATCCCGCCGCTGCGGTCGCTGGCGGTCATCACCCGGAAGCCCCGGGCTACGCCCCGGTGGGTCACCGGCAGGCCCGCCCATGCGAGACCGCCCACGGCGCTGCTCACCCCCGGGATGACCTCGAAGGGGATGCCGGCGGCCCGCAGAAAGGCGGCCTCCTCGCCGCCCCGGCCGAAGACGTAGCAGTCGCCGCCCTTCAGCCGCACCACATACCGGTGGGCGCGGGCTTGCTCGGCCAGCAGGACGTTGATCTGGTCCTGCGGCAGAGTGTGGCGGCCTGCCAGCTTGCCCACCGGGATGCACTCACAGCCGGGCTTCGTCTGGCACAGGAGCTCTGCCGGGGCCAGCGCATCATACAGCACGCAGTCTGCCCGGCGCAGCCGCTCCAGCCCCAGCACGGTGATGAGCCCCGGCGCACCGGGGCCGGCCCCCACCAGAGATACGAGGCCGGGGCGGTGGTTTTGTTCAGTCATGGTCGGCCTCCTGCTCTGCCAGCAGGGCGTTCAAATGCAGGGCGAGGCTGCGCCCCAGCCGGCCGGGGTCGTCTGCGGGGCCCTCCAGTGCGTCCAACGCGAGGGCTGGGCCGTCCGCCCGGCCCAGCAGGCCGGTCAGCCGGAGCCCGCTGGGGCAGGGCACTGCATACGCCCCCACCGGCAGGTGACAGCTCCCGCCTGCAGCGGCCAGAAAGGCCCGCTCGGCGGCCACGGCGGCATCGTCGCCGGGGCTGCAAAGGCTGTTCAGCAGGGCCAAGAGGTCGGTGTCGTCTTGGCGCAGTTCCAGCGCCAGCGCCCCCTGTGCACAGGCGGGCACGAAGCCGGCTGGCGCCAGGTAGGCGCTGATGCGCTCCGTCAGGCCCAGCCGGTGCAGGCCTGCGGCGGCCAGCACAAGGGCGTCCAGCCCCTCGGCGGGGTCGTCCAGCTTGCGCAGGCGGGTGTCGATGTTGCCACGGATGCCCGCCACCCGCAGGTCGGGACGCAGGGACTTCAGCAGGGCGACCCGCCGCTTGGAGCCGGTGGCCACGCAGGCCCCGGCGGGCAGGTCGTCCAGGCTGCTGCCGTGCAGCCCTGCCCGCAGCACGAGCACATCCCGGGCATCCTCCCGGGGCCATGTGCGGGCAAAGCACAGGCCGGCGGGCAGGGCGGTGGGCATATCCTTCATGCTGTGCACACCGATGTCCACTGTGCCGCGCAGCAGCTCCGCCTCGATCTCCCCAACGAACAATCCCTTGTCGCCGATCTGGTCCAGGGGTTTGTCGGTCACCCGGTCGCCCTTGGTGCGGATGACCCGGATCTCGCATTCCAGCTCCGGGCGGGCGGCGCACAGCCGGTCGGCCACCCATTGGGTCTGAGCCAGCGCCAGCTTGCTGCCCCGGCTGCCAAGTACCAGTTTCATTCGCCCGTCGCCTCCGTTTCGCTCTCTTTGAACAATTTCCGCATCATGCGGGTGTACGCCTCCTGCCGGGCGGGATCCTCCAGCCCCTTCAGGGTGCGGATGGGCTCCCGCATCAGCCGGCGGAAGCCCGCGTGCAGCAGCTTCTGTGCCCTGCGCGCGTCGTGGTCGTCCAGGTGCAGCGCCTCCACCAGCAGGGCCAGCGTGTCGGCCTCCGCTTCGGCACAGCGGTGCTGCATGGCTGCGATGCCCGCATCCACCCGGCTGGCGTTCAGCCAGTCCAGTGCGGCGGTCACATCCCCGGCCAGCAGTGCCTCGCCCTGCCGGGCCAGCTCCCGTCGGCGGGCCAGGTTCGTTTCGCTCAGGGCCTGCAGGCTGTCCACGTCCCACAGGTGCACCCCGGGCCGCTTCGCCAGCGCCGGGTCGATGTCCCGGGGGATGGCCAGGTCCAAAAATGCCCGGGGCCGGCCATCGCCGGGCAGGTGCTCGGCGCGGAACACCGTGTGCGGGCTGGCGGTGGCCCCTACGATCAGCTCACATTCTGCGGCGGCGGCGCGGCGCCCGGAAAAGGGCAGGACCCGCAGCCCAGGGATGCGCTGTGCCAGCGCCCGGCCG
>JAFUQL010000075.1 GCA_017472375.1 Oscillospiraceae bacterium
CCATCATCGGCTATGCGGATATGCTGCGCAGCTACGACCTGACCGCCGCCGACCGCCGGGAGGCCGCCGACTACATCTACCGGGAGGGACGGCGGCTGGAGAGCCTGTCCCTGCATCTGCTGGATCTGCTGGTGCTGGAACACAGCGCGCCTCCGCTGAGTGCGGTGGACGTGCAGGCGCTCTGCGCCGAGGTGGAACAGGCCACACGGTTTCTGGCCCGCAAGTACGGGGTGGCGGTGCAGGTGCGCTGCCAGCCCGCCCGGGTGCTGGCACAGCCGGTGCTGGTCAAGACGCTGCTGTACAACCTGATCGACAACGCCTGCAAGGCCAGTACCGCCGGGCAGAAGGTGGTGCTGCGGGGACGCCCCAAAGACGGACGCTTTGAGCTGAGTGTGCGGGACTATGGACGGGGGATGCCCCCGGAGGAACTGGCCCGCATCACCGAGCCGTTCTACATGGTCGACCGCTCCCGCGCCCGCAGTCAGGGCGGCGCGGGGCTGGGGCTGGCGCTGTGCAAGCGCATCGCGGCGCTGCATGGGTCGCCTCTGGCCTTTGCCAGCCGCCCGGGCGAGGGCACACTGGCGGGCTTTGCGGCGGCCCTTGCGCCGGAGGAGGTGACCGGACCCCATGAAGAGACCTGAAACCCTGCGCATGGCGGCAATGATCTCGGTTTTGGCGCTGGTGACCGGGCTGGTGCTGCTGCTGCCGGTGTGGTACGAGCGGCTGCAGGAGCCCCGCCGCGCCGCATTGACCGTTGAGACACTGGGATCGGAGTCCCTGCAGACCGCGGCGGCCACCACCGCTCAGACGCTGGCCCTGCTGGCCGACCCGGGCACCGTGTGGACGGACCTGAGCGGCCAGACCGGGGCGGCGCGGGTCGAGGAGGTGGGGCGGCAGTTTGCGGAACAGTGGGCCGACCGGGCCGACCGCCGGGACAAGGGCATGGACTGGGAGAGCCTTTACCGCATCGACCCCATGGAGATCCTGCTGTACGGGGGCGACCCGATGCTGATGCGGACGCTGACGCCCGCGGAGGACGGCTGGGCGCTGGTCAGCCTGCGGGGCACGGTGGAGGGCCGCGCCTGCAGTGCCCTGCTCTGGTGCCTGCAGTTCGAACTGGAGCCGGACGGCCGCTATGATGCGGATCTGCAGGGGGCGCGGGCTTCGGTGCTGGCTGACCCGGAGACCGGGGTGATCTACCGGGCGACCCTCACCCGCGCCGCGCCTGCCAGGATCGTGACGGAGGTCCAGGCGGACCACAAGGCCGAGCAGGACGGGCCGGACGAGGCGGCGCAGTCGGAACTGTGGGAACTGGCCGCTCTCTACTGGGACTGCGAGCCCCCCGAGGGACTCTGGCCGATCCTCCGCTGGACGCAGACCGGGGACACGCTGCGGCTGGACTTCGGCGGAGAGGCGGATCTGGAGCGGCTGAGCCGCAATTTCTGAATACAAAAAACGAGCCGTGCCCGCTTCGGGGCACGGCTCGTCTTGTTTTGCTGTGAAAAGTTACAGGCTGCGGGGGCCGCGGTCGGCACCGCTGAAGGCGATGGCG
>JAFUQL010000076.1 GCA_017472375.1 Oscillospiraceae bacterium
AGGTGGAATTTGTCAGCCCAAAAGTAGATCGGGAGATGAAAGCACCCCGCAGGGTCTGTACCTCTGCGGGGCGCTTTTGCACTGTACAGCCGTTTTTTCGAAGCACTGCCTATGGCCCGTTGCAAAACCGACCCGGCCGTGATAGAATGGGGCAAACGCCGGCCCCGTGTGTGAGAGGGACCGTGCTTTGGGAAAAAGGAGAGTCAAAAACAATGGATGTTACGGTTTCTCTGCCGATGATGGTCTTTTTGTACGCCATGGTCGGCCTGGCCGGCTTTGTGGACGCCTCGGCGGGCGGCGGCGGCCTCATCAGTCTGCCCGCCTACATGGTCACCGGCCTGCCGGTGCACATGCTCTACGGCGCCAACAAGTTTTCTTCCGCCTGCGGCACCACCTTTGCCAGCGCCATGTTCTTCCGCAAGGGCGCGCTGGACCTGCAGGTGGCCCTGACCGCTGCTGCCGCCAGCTTTGTGGGCAGCGGCCTGGCCGCCCGGCTGGTGCTGGTGCTGTCCGACCGGGTGCTGAAAACGCTGGTGCTGGTGATGCTGCCCATCGCGGCGGTGGTCATCTTTGCCCGGCGCAACCTGCCCGAAGAAAACCGCGCCCACGAGGTGCCCCGCAAAAAGGCCCTGCTGATGGCGGCGGTGATCGGCTTTGGCATCGGCGCCTACGACGGCCTCATCGGCCCGGGCACCGGCACCTTTGCCATCATCGCCTTCTCCTCGGTGCTGCACTTCGACCTGCGCACCGCCTCCGGCAACGCCAAGATGCTGAACCTGGCCAGCAACTACGCCAGCCTTGCCACCTACATCATGGCCGGCAACGTGCCCTTTGCCCTGGCCGTGCCCTGCGCGGTGTGCAACATTCTGGGCAACGTGCTAGGCAGCCACTTTGCCCTGGCCCGGGGCGCGAAGTTCATCCGCCCCATGATGCTGGTGGTGATGGTGCTGCTGCTGGGCAAGATGGTCACCGACCTGTTCCTGTAAACGCGGGCGCTGCCCTGACCTTGATACCACACGCCCCCGCGGCCGTTTGCGGCCGCCGGGGGCGTGTTTTTTTGTGTGCCGCCCGGCCGGGGGCGAAAAACCGCATGGCAGCTTCGTTTTTGCAGAATCATCCGCCCGGGATGTGCACAAAATACAGATCAAAGTCCCGGTTTTGCCGCTTTACAGCCGTACATTCTGAGGATATTGCGAAAATTTGAGCAAAAACGATACTTTGTAATATTTCAACTGCGGAAACATTAATTATAATGAAAATAGGGAAAAACCAACACGAGGGAAGGAGGTTGTATGGGATGAACTCCCTGCGCACCAAACAGGCCCTGGCAGAAAGTCTGAAAAAGCTGACCGCACGAAAAGACTTCCAGGAGATCAGCGTGGGAGGGATCGCCGCAGGCTGTGGACTGAGCCGCAACACATTCTACTACCACTTCCGCGACAAGTACGATCTGGCCAACTGGATCTTCCACAGCGAGACCGCTGTGCTGTTCACCGACGATCTGGACGGAGACCGCTGGGGCGAGATGCTGAACCAGCTCTGTGACTACCTGCAGCAGAACTGTGAATTCTACAGCAACGTGCTGCGCTACACCGGCCAGAACTCGCTGTACGAGGCGATGTTCGACCGCTTCAGCCGGATCTTTTACCAGCGCATCCATCAGACCAACGGCCCCGCCTGCGCCCGCCTGAGCGAGGGCGAGCTGAGCTTCATGGCCGACTTCTTCTCGGCGGCCTTCATGGGCCTGCTCACCCGCTGGATCAGCAACGGGATGAAGACCGACCCGGCCCTGTTCCGCATCTGCATGGAGCGCCTGTTCGCCAGCCCGCTCATCGAAGACTATGTGAATTCGGTGGAGCCCTCCGGGATGACCGTGCAGGAGGAGTGAGCGATCTGCTCGCCTTCGGCGGCTGCCATGAAAAACAAAACGACCGGTACCCAATGCGGGTGCCGGTCGCTTTTTTTGTGGGGGCAGCCTTTGCCGCGGCGGTGTTGCGGCGAAAACAACGCCAAAACGGCCGGTACCCAGTACGGGTACCGGCCGTTTTTATTGCCTCAGGGGATGGGGGACAGGCGATCAGGCCTTGCCCACGCTGCCGAACAGCTCCATCTTGTCCTTAACGGTGGCCTTGATGGCCTCGAAGCCGGGAGCCAGCAGCTTGCGGGGGTCGAAGCCCTTGCCCTGCTGATCCTTGCCAGCCTCGATGTAAGCACGGGTGGCGGCGGCGAACGCCAGCTGGCACTCGGTGTTCACGTTGATCTTGGACACGCCCAGGTTGATGGCCTTCTGGATCATGTCGGCGGGGATGCCGGTGCCGCCGTGCAGCACCAGGGGGATGGTGTCGGTGGAGTTGTGGATGGCGTCCAGAGCCACGAAGTCCAGGCCCTTCCAGTTGGCGGGGTACTTGCCGTGGATGTTGCCGATGCCGGCAGCCAGGAAATCGATGCCCAGGGCAGAGATCTTGGCGCACTCGGCGGGATCAGCCACCTCACCGGCGCCGATGACGCCGTCCTCCTCACCGCCGATGGCGCCGACCTCGGCCTCGACGGAAACGCCCATCTCATGGGCCAGGGCGACCAGCTCGGTGGTCTTGGCAACGTTCTCCTCGATGGGGTAGTGGCTGCCGTCGAACATGATGCTGGTGAAGCCGGCGGCCAGGCAGGCCTTGGCGCCCTCGTAGGTGCCGTGGTCCAGGTGCAGGGCCACGGGCACGGTGATGCCCAGGCTCTCGTCCATGGCCTTGACCATGGCGGCGACGGTCTTGAAGCCGCCCATATACTTGCCGGCGCCCTCAGAGACGCCCAGGATGACGGGGCTGTTCAGCTCCTGCGCAGTCAGCAGGATGGCCTTGGTCCACTCCAGGTTGTTGATGTTGAACTGACCCACGGCGTAATGGCCGTCACGGGCCTGGATGAGCATATCGCGCGCATTAACCAGCATTTTCAATTACCTCCATTATTGGGCCGGGGGCGCGGCCTTTTGGGGCGGTCTCCGGCATTCTCACATGAAATCAGTATACTCCAAAGCGCCGACAAAAGCAATCGTTTCTACGCAAAAGGCGGACGATTCGGACGCAAATGCACCAAAATTTTGCGTTTGATGGACAAGATTCACCGTTTTGTCTTTCCAGTTTTCCCGCCGGCGGGCAGATTGCGGCGGGCGTAGGCGAAGATGAACTGCTGGGCGATGCCCTGATGGCCCCGGCAGCAGCGGGGCACGCCCCGGGGAAACAGCCGCTCCATGGCCCGCTTCATCCACACATCCATGGGGAAGGCCTCCCACCGCCCCAGCCCGTACAGCAGGGTGCAGTCGGCCACCTTGGGCCCCACGCCCCGAATGGTCATCAGCTCGGCGCGGGCTTCGTCCAGCGGCAGGGCGGCCAGCCGCACCGGGTCCACCTGCCCCGCCTCCACCGCCCGGGCGGCGCAGAGGAGGTAGTCTGCCCGCCAGCCCGCCCGCAGCCCGGCCAGCTGCCCGGGGGTGCAGGCGGCCAGCTGCTGCGGGGTGGGGAAGGCGTACTGCCCGCTTTCCAGCTCGTCGCCGCACAGGGCGCACAGCCGCTCCACCAGCCCCCTGATGCGGGGGATGTTGTTGTTCTGGCTCAATATAAAGGTACACAGCGCCTCAAAGAAGGGCTGCCGCAGCACCCGGATGCCCGGGGCCTCCTGCACACAGGCGGCCAGCCGCTTGCTGCCGCCGCAGAACCGCCCCAGCAGGGTGGGGTAGTCCAGGTCCAGCGCGAAGTAGTTCGCCCAGAAGGCACGGTCCTGCTCGGGCGCGCCCTCCAGCACCAGCGCGGTGCCCTCGGTGCGGGCCAGCACGGCGCGGCCCTCCACGATGCCCCGCCAGCCGGCGGGGGTCCGGGCCCAGCGGAAACACTGCCCGCAGTCCAGCGCAGCGTCCAGCTCCAGCCCCCGGGCATCCTCAAAGCGCAGCATGACATGGCCTCCCTTCGATGCATCTTTTTCACATTTTAGCATGCCCTGCACCCGCCTGCAACCCGGCCGGCCCTGCCGCCCGCAAAGCCCGGCGAAGCAGGAAATATCTGGAAGAAGCCCCTGTGAAAACTGGTAATAACGCGAGAAAACCGCCGCCGAAAATGGGCGAAATCCCCACTTGACAGTCGAGGTTCAACGGGGTGTTTAGGGAGAAGTTTTCAACTTGCGGTTGAAAAGGCTGTTCAAAACCCGGTTTTCCACCGCTGCAAACCGGGGAAAATGGCGGGTTTTTCACCTTTTCAACCGGGTTTTCAACCGATGGTGGAACAAGTTGAAAAATGTTGGAAGCTGTACCGGCTGTATAACTTTGCACAGGAGGGCAAAAATTGCCGGAGAAGCGGCACGAACGGACAAACTGGGGTGATTTTCGGGACTGCGCGAAATGTCCATGCGGACGGTTTTTGGCAGCCCGCCGCCCAGCCCGCCGAAACTGTGAGAAAAAAGTGGAAATAGCGCCGAAACTGTGCTATCATTATAACTGTATCACTATGCCAAGGGCCGGGCGGCAGCGCACCGGCTGAAAATACACCGATCCGCCCAGGCGGACAGAGGAGAAAAAGATGGAACACGAACGCGATAAGAACCCCGCCCCCCAGACCGAGCACCTGGTCTACGGCAAAAACCCGGTCACCGAGCTGCTCAAGAGCGGCGCCGGGGTGGACAGCGTGCTGCTGAGCGACGGCCTTGCCCCCCAGGTGGCCAACTACTACACCGCCATGGCCAAGGAGGCCGGCGCGGTGGTGAAGCGGGTGAAGGCCGCCAAGCTGCGCACCCTGTGCGGCACCGACAGCCACCAGGGCGTGGCTGCCTGGGCCAGCCAGATCGAGTACGCCAGCCTGGAGGAGCTGCTGGCCATCGCCGCCGAAAAGGGCGAGGCCCCCTTCCTGGTGCTGGCCGACGGCATCGAGGACCCCCACAACCTGGGCGCCATCCTGCGCTCGGCGCTGCTGTGCGGGGCCCACGGCGTGGTCATCCCCAAGCGGGGCGGCGCGGGCATCACCGGCACGGTGCTGAAGTCCAGCGCCGGCGCGGCCAGCCGCCTGCCCGTGGCCCGGGTGGCCAACATCGGCGAGACCATCCGCCGCCTGAAGGAGCAGAATGTGTTCGTCTACTGCGCCGACATGGACGGCGCAGAGCTGCACCAGCACGACCTGACCGGCCCCATCGCCCTGGTGATGGGCGCCGAGGGCAAGGGCGTCAGCCCGCTGGTGAAGAAGTTGTGCGACGGCGTGGTGCGGCTGGACATGGCCGCCGGCGACACCGGCGTGGACAGCTTCAACGTGTCGGTGGCTGCGGGCATCATCCTGTATGAGATCCGCTGCCAGCGCAGCCGCTGACCCGGCCGACTTTGGCCCATACTCACCGAGAGACACCCCATTGACCACACCAAAAGGAGAGCGCAATGTCTCAGAATCGTTATTCCAGCTCGGTGGATGAGATCATCGAAAGCCTGCGCCGCCAGCAGGAAGCCGCCCCCAAGGCCGACGAGCGCCGGGTGGACGACATCCTTGCCAGCCTGGGCGTGAGCACCCCCCGCCTGAACCCCCGGGAGCCTGCCCCCGCACCGGCGGGGCCCGAGGCCGCCGCGCCTGCGGCATCCCCTGCGGCGGCTGAGAAGCCGGCCCCTGCGGTGCAGCCTGTGGCCAAGCCTGCGGCG
>JAFUQL010000077.1 GCA_017472375.1 Oscillospiraceae bacterium
TCACCATGGCCGAATTCCCGGCCGGCGACGGCATCACCGCTCTGGCCGTGGGCATCGTCTCTGGCCTTGCCGCCACTGGCGCCGATCAGGCAGTCAAGCAGCTGACCCGCAACAATGAGTAAGCCGGTCGGCGAGGGCATGCCCTTCGAGCGCATCCGCCGCATCACCGGGTATCTGGTGGGTACCATGGAGAAGTGGAACGACGCTAAAAAGGCTGAGGAGCGCGACCGTGTGAAGCACGGCGTGGAGGGCTCCCCAAAGTAACAGAAATCCCCCGGACTGCTCTGCGTGAGCGGTTCGGGGGATTTTTTGCGTGTTTAAAAAAGTAGTCAAAAAGTAGTCAGACGGCAAAATTCGCAAAAAGAAAGCTCGCAGACAACGCATTTTACAGCGTATCTACGAGCAATTCTTGGAGCCGGCAGACGGACTCGAACCCCCGACCTGCTGATTACAAATCAGCTGCTCTACCAACTGAGCTATGCCGGCGCACACGGTCAATGGACCGTATGCAATTGTAGCACACTCAGCGGGACTTTGTCAAACGGGCGAAACCGTCGATTTTTCTCTTACTCAAACACCGCCCACACGCGCACGGGCAGGCCGGTGGCGCCCTCGATGCGGGGCCATGCGGCGAACAGCACCGCACCGGCGGCGGGCACCTTGTCCAGATTGCACAGTACCTCGATCTGCAGCTTGCCCAGGCCCAGCACATACCGCTCGCAGGCCAGGTCGCCGGCCTCAGCAGCCAGCTTGCTGGCGTCGGTGTCCAGCGTTTCGTGGCCGTTGGCCGCCGCACCGCGCACCTCATACAGATACTTCAGTGCCTCCAGCGACCAGCCAGGGAAGTGCTCGCCGCCCTCGTCATCCAGGCCCGACAGCGCCGCCATGTCCGGCCAATTCTTCGACCAGTCGGTGCGCAGCGCCACGAACGCGCCCTCGGGCACGGGGCCGTACTGGGCCTCCCATGCCTGAATGTCCTCCACGGTCACGGCATACTCCGGGTCCTCAGCCACCTTGCCGGTGATGTCGATGACACACAGGGGGTAGGCCATGTTGGCCACGCCGTAGCTCTCGCTGGATGCCCCCTCCTTGATGAAGTGGCTGGGGAAATCGATGTGGGTGCCAAACTGCCCCGGGAACTTATAGGTGTGGATCAGACAGTCCAGCATGGGGTTGCCCCAGTCGTACACCGTCTTGCACAGCTCCACCGACCCCTCGGGGATGCCCGCCCAGTAGGGACTGTCGTTGTTCAGCGAATGGGACAGCTCGACCCACTGCCAACCCTTCGCCTCGTTCAGCTGGTTCCAAAGTTTATACATACGCTTGCACCTCCCGGCGATCTTTCGGCCGGTTTTCCGCGGCCGGTTTGCTTTATCATAGCACAGCGGCGTACCCTGCGGCAATACTTTTTGCACCAACACGGGGGCTCTCCATTGTGTTTTTTGTGTGAATTTACTATAATAAATAAGGTACAATGATCGAATTCAGTCGGGGCTTGCGGCCTGCACTGTATGGAGGAACGACATGGGGAACACCGTCACCACAAAACACGTCCCGCTGCAGGTGAGCAGCGACCAGTTTTATCAGGATCTGCTGAACTTCGATGACCCGATGGCTCAGATGCGGGTGATGGATGCGCTGGAAAAGGATTGCCTGACCGTTCTGCGGCAGAAGCAGATGGCCCGCGGCAGCGACACGGTGGATACGCTCAGCTCCGATGCGGGCGATCTGATGTCCGCCACCATCACTGCCTTTTTCAAGTACATCCCTGTCTACTGCTCCGACCCCAGCTATGCGGACGGCTCCCACCGGGAGGCCTCTCTGCGGTACATTTTCAACTGCCGCCTCAACGACCACCGCCGCGCCCGCAAGCGCTACAGCGATCACTTCGCTTTTTCGCTGGACGACCCCGTGGGCGACGAAGGCGCCACCAAGGGCGAGTTTTTCGGCACAGACGAGGGGTCCGACCCTGCGGACATCATCGAGGACCGCATCGGCCTGACCGAGGACGACCTGATCTGGAAGGTCCTGGCTGCCTACTGCAGCATCAACACCGACCCCGGCAACCTGATCGGATACCTGTACAAGACCTTCTGTAGCGGCGACAGCGCCACGGTGGTGCGCGAGAGCACGCGGAACCGAAGCGGCGCGGTGAAAAAGACCGTGGCTGACCTGTCCGGCCGCACCTATCTGGATGCACTGACCTACACCCACCGGATGATCGAAGCCAACCTGCACTGCCGCATTCCCAAAGAGTGCATGGCCGCCCTGTACGGCCGGATGGACCTGCAGGACAAGGACGGCACCTTCTTCCGGGATAAGATCTTTGATCTGACCGTGCGCACCATCACCGAGCGGGGAAGCTGGATCGACAGCAAGGCAGACGCCGAGCTGGCCCGTCTGACCGGCAAGAGCAAGAAAAAGCCCAAGGACCCCCCGCCGGATGACCCGGGCAACAGCGACTGACCAGCCGATATTTTGCCGCATCCCCCGAATATGGTGGCAAGAGAGCCTGTGTACAGCGATACCTGGGCCCACCGCATGGAGGTTTCAACTATGAGTGAGCATATTACATTCTCTGAGATGGAGAGTTTTCTGACCAGTACCGGTATTTCCGGCAAATTTTTAGCCGATTGCGCCCGCATGACCAGCCATATAAAAGACTGTGCCCCCTGTGCCAAACAGTATCGCGCTATGCTGGAAGTGCAGCAGCTGCCCTATGACATCCGTCTGATCCGCCTGTAGAAGATGCGCGAGGAGCAGACCGGGGAGCAGACCCACATCTGAGTGCATCTGTTCCCGCATTTTTGACGAAATGAGGGATCCCACGTGCAAATCATCACCTTCCGGCTCATCTTTTCCAGCACCTGGCTGGAGGAGGGCCCCGGCCGCAGTGAAGTGTTCCAGCGGTGCGAGAGCACCCTTTCCGATGGCTGGCCCGATCTTTCGGTCCTCAGCCGCGGCCGCTTCTACATGATGCTGACGGCCACCGCCGAAAACCAGAACGAGCCGCTCAAGGCGATCCGCCTGTGGCTGGACAAGCTGTTCCCCGGCCACCCCGAGGACGCCATCGAGCTGATGGTGACCGGTGTGGAGGCTGCGCCGGCCGACCCCCCCGCCACCGCGCCCGCCCCCAAGGCTAGCCCTGCCCCGAAGGCAGCCCCCAAAGCGGCCCCCAAGGCCGACCAGGCGGCGGAGCTGAAGGAGTTTTTGGCCATGGTGGACCGGAGCCTCGTGGGTGCGCAGGAGTTCAAGGACCTGCTGCATGAGGTGAGCCGCATCGCCCCGCAGGTGACCGCCCACAAGTGCCAGGCCGCTTTCTGCAGCCGCAGCTATCTGTTCGCCTGCAACCAGGGCGATGGCCTGACCACCAGCCTGCGGCTGTTCCGCGAGCTGCTGATCAAGACCGGCCTCATCCGGCAGAACACCCACCTGCCTGCGCTGGAGATCGCGCTGACCTACCCGATGAAGGAAAACCCGGGCTGGATCCGCAACTGCGACACCGCCGAGAGCCCGGTGCTGTGTGTGGACATCAGCCAGTGGACCGGCCACACCAACAGCCCTGAGTTCAAGCAGTGGCTGCTGCGCTTCACCCGCGCCATGGAAAAGCGGGTGGTGGTGTTCCGCATCCCCTATGTGGAGCAGAAGGTGCTCAGCGACATCACCGAGGCACTGCGGGACGTGCTGTTCCTGCGGCCGGTGGTGTTCGTGCCCCCCAGCATGGAGCAGCTCGTCACCATCTGCAAAAACTTTTTGGCCGAGCGCGGGTTTGAGCTGGACCCCATCTGCGACGTTCTGCTGGAGCAGCGCATCCGGGCCGAGAAGGCCGACGGCCGCTTCTACGGCGTGAATACCCTGAACAAGCTGGTCAACGAGCTGATCTGCCTGAAGCTGTACCACAACTGCCTGAACAACGAGGACGATTCCCTCATCCAGGCCGACCAGGTAAAGGACTTCATGGCGGTGGCTGTGGAGGACGACGAGACCGCCGCCCAGATGCTGGACCGCCTGTACGGCGTGGAGGAGGTCCGCGCCCAGCTGGAGAGCGTGGTGAACCAGATCGCCTACGCCCGCAGCAACAATGTGACCCCGCCCTGCATCCATATGCGCTTTGTGGGCAACCCCGGCACCGGCAAGACCACCATCGCCCGCATCCTGGGCAAGATGCTCAAGGAGCGCGGCGTGCTGCGCCACGGCGGCTTTGTGGAGGCCCACGGCCGCGATCTGTGCGGCGAGTATGTTGGCCACACCGCCCCCAAAACGCAGAGCATCGTGCGCGATGCGCTGGGCTCGGTGCTGTTCATCGACGAGGCCTACAGCCTGTACCAGGGTGACAGCAGCGGCCGCGACTACGGGCGCGAGGCCATCGACACCCTGATCGCCTGCATGGAAAACTACCGGGACGACCTGGTGGTCATCTTTGCCGGCTACCCCGAGGAAATGGAGAAGCTGACCGAGGCCAACAAGGGCCTGCGGGACCGCATGCCCTACACCATCAACTTCCCCAACTACACCCGGGAGCAGCTCTGCCACATCTTCCTGTCCATGGCCGGAGCCTTCCCCTGCAGCGACGACTTTGCCGCCGCTGCCGAGGAGTACTTCGCCGCCCTGCCCGACAGCACCCTGAGCGACAAGACCTTCAGCAACGCCCGCTTTGCGCGCAACCTGTACGAGCGCACCTGGGGCAAGGCCCTGGACCGCAGCCGTCTGGCCGGCCAGGAACCCACCCTGACCCCGGAGGACCTGACCAACGCCGGCCGTGAGCTGAGCGTGGCCCCCGTCGTCCGCCGCCCCTCGCTGGGCTTCGTGTGGTAAGCCGCACACCCTCTGGATCCTCAAGACGGCACCGGCCCTGCGGCCGGTGCCGTCTTTTTGTTTGCCGAGCCGGCCCAAACGCGCAAAAAAGCCCCCTGCCGGCCTTGGCAGAGGGCTTGTGTGTTTGAGTTTCGTGTCAGGCCAGGTACAGGTTGATCGCCCAGACCCGATCGTCGCTGGAGTAGCTCAGGCTGTTGCAGCTGTGGCCTGCGGTGCTGAGCAGCGCAAAGATGTCGCTGCGGCCCACCAGATCCTCCACCTGCCGGAAGGTGGCTTCGTCGGCACAGCTCACGGTGAGGGTATTGCCGGTCTGGCTGGCAAAGATGCGGGCCAGCTCCTGTTCATCGTAGCTGAACAGCCGCCAGCCGTTCTTCTCGTGGTAGTTCAGGGTGGTGGCGTCCGCATAGGGCATAAAGGACGGGTCATCCGGGGTGTGGCTGCGGCCGATCAGGTCGCTGGTCAGGTTGAACCAGTCGTAGTCGAAGCCGCCGTCGTCGTGGTCGTCCCAGGTCACGTCGGTGTAGTAGGTCTCGCCCTGCAGCGTCACCTTGCTCCAGGCATGGGGGCCGCCCGCATCGCCGGGCACATAGGTGGCCTTGATGCCCGCCTTGGCCAGCAGATAGGAGTAGGCCCGGGTGTAGCCGGCACAGACGCATTTGCCCTCCACCAGGGCGCCGTAGATGTTCTGGTCAGTGCGGTCCTCTGAGTAGGTGTACACGATGTGGTCACACAGCCAGTCGTGGATGTAGACTGCCTTGCCGTAGTCGTCCGCATCCTTGGGCATGTTGCGCAGCACACTGTCTGCCATGCTCTCCACCTGGTGGCGCATCAGGTCGATGTCCCCGTCGTACTCCCAGGTCAGGTCGAGACGAATGTCCGAGCCGATGGGGGTGTAGCTCCAGGAGCCGCCCAGCCAGAAATACTCCGGCCGCTCGTACCAGATGATGTCCATGATCTCCTCATACTCCGGGATGGTGATGTTGGTGAGGGTCACGGTGCTCTGGTAGTTCTCGATGGCCTGGCACAGCTTGGTCAGGTTGTCCGCCGGGTCGGGCGTGGGGGTGGGGCTGGGGGTGGGCGAAGCCGGTGCAAACAGGGGTGCCGGGGTCGGGCTTGCGGTCGGGGTGGGGGTGGGCATAGCCGTGGGCAGCGGCACCGACGAGGGCCCCGGCGTGGGGCCGGGCGCTGTGGTGGGCTGCGGGATCACGGTGGGCCAGGGCACCGGGCTGGCGGTGGGGCCGGCCGGCGAGGACGAGGGCGCAACGGCAGAGCCGCTGTCTGCCGCCACCATCACCGATGCAGTGGTAAAGGATGCCAGCAGCACCACGCTGATCACGGTCAGCAAATAGTACAGCCGATGTCCGCCCGTGCTGCGTCTGTTTCGTCCTCTGCTCATCTCAGCTCACTCCGTCCACACTCATTTCCATGTCCATAATATACCATTTATCACGGATGTTCTGCAAGTAGCAGGTGACATACCGGGCAAATTCCTCGCCGTTCACGGTCATGGTGCAGTCAGCGGTGACCATGGCGTATTCGTCCTCGATCTGTACATCCTCCACATCGTAGGTGATGGAACTGAGCACCTGCTCCACATCCACATCGCCGGACAGCTCGCAAATGGCGGTGAAGATGCTGCCCATCACCTCGTTTTTGTTCACGCCGCCCACGGCCGCCCACATGCGCAGAGGGTCGGCCACCTCGGGGTCGATCACATCCAGCAGGGCGTCGGCATCCATGTTGTTGCAGGCGTAGCTCAGCTCGGAGATGGTGTCCTCGATCTTGCCGGCCTGATACAGCTTCTTGCCGGCGCCGATGCCGAAGATCAGCACCAGGATCACCGCCACCACCGCGACGCCGATCAGCACATACTGCAGCACGCCCCCGCCGCTGCGGCGGCGACGCCGGCGGTTTGCAGAGGTCCCCACAGTGTTCCGGTTGTTGACGCCGGTGGAACGGCGCTTCTTTTTCTTTCCAAACATATTACGATTCCTCCTCCAGATACTGGGTGCAGAGCTGCTGTGCCAGCTGGGCGCACTCCTCACTGCGCCCGGCCAGCTTCTCCAAAAACCGTACCGCGCGGCCCGCATCGCCGCTGCTCACGGTACACTGGACCAATTCCCCGGTGCGCCCGGGGTCGGGCACGGTGTCGGCGGCGTAGTAGTCGAAGGCCGCCATGGCCCGCACATACTCGCCCTCGGCGAGGCAGCGATCCACCACCTCGTCCACCAGTTCATCCACGTTCTGCCCGTCGGCATGGTACTGCTCAAGCTGCTGCAGCGCGGCCGCATAGCTGCCGCTGTCCAGCTTGCCGCGCACCTTCCGGCCCCGGCTGCCCGCCATGAACAGCCCTGCGCCGATCACCAGCACCAGCACCAGAGCCACACCGCCCAGCAGCAGGCGGCGGTCCTTCGCATCTGTGCCCGGGTCGGCGGCGGCCTGCCGGCGGCGGCGCGCCTCCTCCTTTTCGGCCCGGCGCAGGTCCTCTTCTTCCTTTTGCCGGCGCTCCTCGCGCGCCTCCGCGCGGTCGGCTTCGTCCTGCTCCTGCTGCCGCTTTTGGGCTTCGCGGGCAGTCTGCTCCGGCTCCAGGATCTCCCGGAAGGCCTCCTGCAGCTCCTCTGCCGTCCAGTCGCTGCCCTGCATCTCGCAGACCTCGTCAATCAGCGACATGGTCTGGGCGGAGGCGTTCTGCGCAGCGGGCAGGCGCTCGCCCCGCACCCGCCGGGCCTCTGCATCTGCGGCGCAGGCGGCATCCTCAGCAAAGGGCAGGCTGCCCCGGTTCAGCAGCCAGTAGGCCAGCATCCCCACGCTGTACACCTGCCGCTGTTCGGGGTCGGTGTCGTCGCCGGGGGCAAAGCCCTCGGGCTGAGCGGCCGCCGCAAGGGGCCACCAGGGCATGAGCCGGGGTGTGCCTTCCTCGTCCAGCAGCACCGCATCGGCGCTCAGCGCACCGTATGCAAGGCCGCTGCCGCCGGCCAGCCGCAGCCGGGCACATACCCCGGCGCACAGCTCCAGCACGTCGGCCTCGTCCGCCATGCCCGCCGCCAGCGCCTGCCGCAGCGGGCGCGCCGTCTCGGTCAGGATGAACAGCTCCTTCACCGAGGCATCCATCAGGTAATCCCGCAGCTCGCTGTGCAGCGGGGCCAGCATCACGCCGGGGTTGGCCGCCGCAAAACGGGCCGCCGCATCCATCTGCTGCTGTATCTCCCCCGCAACGGCGCCCCACAGGGCGCGCTGCAGTTCCGGGGCCTCAGGGGCGCCGCCGGCGCGGCCCCATCGCACGGGGTCGCGCTCCCGGTCCGCCTCCACGGCCGCCCGGTCCAGCCGGATGCGCCACAAAAGGCCCTCTTGCCCGTGGGCGTTGGTCGCCTGCCAGCAGGTGATGGGGCCGCTGTGGATCACCGCCTCGCCCTGCCCGGCATAGCCGAAGGCCGCAAAGCCATTGCCGATAAAGCTGTTCATGGTCCATCCTCATTTCCATTATACGGATTCTTCTTTGTAAACGCAAACTCGCCCCGCAGGGGCAAAACTCGGCTGGTCCAGGGCACAAAAAGCGGGCCGTCCCTTCCCCTTCTCTCAAGGGGCGGACGGCCCGGCTTTTTTGTTTCTGTGTTCAGCGCACCCGGCTGAGCTTGTCGGCTGCCTTGGTGTATTTCTGGGCATAACGGCGCATCCGGGCGGCCATGGCCAGGCTGCCGAAGCCGTCCATGGCGCGCTCCAGCTCGTCGGCGGCGCTGTTGAGCTGCCGGCTGATGGCCCGCAGGTCGCTGATGCAGCCGTTGATGTCGCGGCGAAGGCCTGCATCCATGGTCCTGTCCCCTTTCCTGTTCAGATGCGCGCCAGCGCGCGGCTCAGGCCGCTGCGCAGGTCGCGGTAGTCCCGGTCGATCTTCTGCAGATCACTGTGCATCCCGCCGATGCCGTCGTACAGTTCCACGATGATCTCGGCGCTGCACAGGTTGTAGCGGTTGGCCAGTGAGGTGAACACCCCCTCCACCGAGGTGGGCACGTCCATGCGGTTCAGCCGCTGCATGATGGAGCGCAGCCGCCCGCCCATGCCGCTGCTGGCCTTTGCTGCGCGGCCGGTGAGCTGGATGGAGGAACCCAGGCTGTCCAGGTCGATGCCCAGCCGGGCCGCATAGCCGCGGATGGAGTTGCCCCACTTGCTCAGGTACCCGGTCAGGCCGGTGACGGCCTGGGCGGTCAGAGTTTTGCACTGGTCCCAGACCTTGCCGCCGAACTCCTTCAATCCGTCCACTCCCCAGTTCCATACCGCCTTCAGATCCTCGCCCACCGGTTCAAAAACGTTCTCCTTCGTCCAGTTCCAGCCGGCCTTGAGGTCCTCCACCACCGGGTCGATGACCTTGTCCCTGGTCCACTGCGCGGCGCTCTGCAGCGCCTGGCTGCCCTCGTCCACCCAGCGGTCGAAGGTCTGCTTTGCGGCTTCCAGATTGTCTCCCAGCCACTCCTTCGCGCCCTCATACAGGGCGGTCAGGTCCTTCCAGGTCTGGCTGTTCAACACCTTCTCCTTCAGGTCCAGGTAGAACTGCACGACCCGGTCGGTGGCGTAGTTCCAGGCGCTCTTCATGGCGTCGTAGATCTCCTTTGCGCCCTCCACCACCAGCTCGCCAAGCTTGACCACACAGTCGGCCAGCAGGCCCACGGTGACGGCGATGGTCGCGCCCGCCACGATGAGAGGCGCCAGCACGGCGGTGAGCGCATACCCGGTGATCTGGCCGGACCAGCCGTCCACGCCCTTGTCCCGCAGCACGCCGTCGATGATCTGGTACAGCGTTTTGACACTGACCACATCCCCCACCACCTGCAGGAACAGCGCCCGGTCCTCCTCACTGAGGCTGGTGCAGAACTCCACCAGATTGGCCGCACCGGCCAGGGGGCTGAAGTTCCCGTCCTCGTCCAGAAAGAGCTGCTCAAGCTGGCTCAGGCGGACGATGCCGTTGGTGTCGCACAGCTTTTCCAGCATATCGAAGAAGCGATCCAGCTCTGCATCCGAATAATCGGCCAGCAGGTCCTCCATCAGGTCCTCCACCTGCACGCTCAGCGCGGTGCGGCCGTCCACGGTATCCAGGCCGCCGGTCTCGGCATTCCAGTGCCAGGCCGTGTAGTCGTGGTCCGCAAACACAGTGCCGTCGGTGTCCACAAAAATGTAGGTGTCGTGGTCGTTCATCAGCTGGCCTACCACCGAATTCTCGGGGGTCAGGCAGTACAGCTCCTCCCCCAGCTGCGCCTTCAGGGCAGCGTAGCGGCGCTGGAACTCCTCGTCGGCGTACAGGTCGTCACCGAAGCCGGGGCCGTCGAAGTTGCGCAGGGCGATGATACGTCCCTGCGCCTCGGTCATGATGGCCGCGTACAGCGCCAGATTGCCGCCCTTGGAGTAGCCGTTCAGAATGATGGGCGCATCCGGGTCCAGCGCCATCATATGCTCCAGATACTCCAGCGCCGCCCGCTGGCTGTCGGTGCCCTCGTCGGTGGTGGCAAAGCGTCCATCCTCCAGCCAGGAGGCTACCTCACTGCCGGTGCCCGCATAGCTGACCACCAGCGTACCGTCCGGCAGACGGAAGGTCGCCGCCTTGAAGTAGGACTTGTACACCTCGCCGGTGGTCTCGGACACGCCGCTGGAGGCATAATTGACCGGGTTTTCCACCACCAGGTCCGCGTAGCGGGGGTTGTTCAGCAGGTCGGTGTAAAACTGATAGGTATAGCCGTCGGCCTCCCCCTTCGCCCGAAGCTGGTTCAGCCGGTGGAGCAGCGCTTTGCGCAGCTCCATACTGCTGCCGCCGCGGACGTCATCGGTGCTGCTCTGCTTGGAGATGAACTTCAGCAGTTCCTTGTCGCCGGCGAGCTGATCCATGATCATCTCGTCCAGCGGGGTGATGGTCTCGCTGCTCAGCGGCTCGCGGGGGGCGCTGTGCACGGCGGCACCGAAGCTGGTGTCCTGGTATTCCCTGCTCACCCGGGCTGCGCCTCCTTCCATTCCGCTTCGATCTTCGCCAGCCGCTCCTCCCCGCTCAGCGCCTCATTGGGGTCCACCGTCCATACCAGGTCGGCGGCAAAGGCAGCGGCCAGCCCGGCCTCATCGGGGTCGGCGGCGCGCAGGGTCTCCAATGTTTCGGCAGGCATCACGCCGGCGGTGACGGTGGCGTACCAGCCGCCCTGCTCCAGCGCGCAGGTCAGGTCCGCCAGCGCGGCCGGCAAGGCATCCGCCGCCTGCTGAGGCAGAGCCAGATACAGGCTGGCGTACAGGGTGTCTCCCTGCTGCACAGCAGCCAGCTCCTCGCTGGCGTACCAGCGGCGGGCGGGCACCCCGGAGGAAAATTCCAGGTAGGCTCCGCACAGGGCCTGCTCGGGCACCGCAGCGGCCATCAGGGCCTCCATCTGCCGGTCAAGGCCGTCCAGCACCCGGTCGTCCCGCAGGTCGGGGCCGTGCTTGCCCGTGTGCACATACACCCGGAAGCTGCCCCAGCTCTCGCTCTCGGCGGGCACGGCGTACCAGCCCTCCTCGCCGCGCACCGCCGTGCCCAGCGTAAAGGGCTCATCCAGCAGGCGCTGCAGGTAGTCGCGGGCGTGCGCCTCCATCTCGCTGCGGTAGCTCACGGCGGGGCGGCTGTCGGCGGTGCTGCTCGTGTTCTGTGCCATGGTGCATCCTCCCATCAGTAGTGCCAGTGCGGCCGCCGCAAGGGCAGCCGCCGCTGCGCTGCGCCCGCGCATGGGGCTTAATAGTCGCTGCTGGGCAGGCCCTGGGCCATGCCCTTCAGCTTGCTCTGCAGGTCGTCCATGCCCACGCCGTAGCTGTGGATGTAGTCGCCAAAGGCCTTCACGTCCGCCTGGAACTTCTGGAAGGTCTTGTTCAGGGTGGCGAACTGCTGGCGCATCTGGCGGCCCTCGGGGGTGGTGAAGTCCGGCTCGGTGTCGTTGACCACCGCGGCGGCCTGCCGCAGCACAGCCAGCATATCCTCGCTCTTCTTCACCAGGCTGGTGCCGGCGGTCTTGATCTGTTTGGTATCCCAATTACCCTGAGGCATTCTGTTTCCTCCTTATATCCCTGTGTGTGTCGGTGGGGCAGCCGGTCAGCTGATCTTGCTGGCGGCCTGGCTCATGAAGTCGGCGTAGGCGTCGGCGCTGCCGTTCATGAACTTGATGTAGGCGTCCAGCGCCTCCTGCAGGCTGGTCATGGTGGGCTGATAGCTCTTGAACTTGGCCGCGAACTTGTCGTACACGGGGTCGTCAAAGTGCTGGTTCAGGTCGGTGACCAGCTTGGCGGCGGCACTGCAGTCCTCGGTAAAGCGCTGCAGCTGCTGGTTCAGCTTGGTGGCCTCGCTGCGGACCTCTTCCACGTTGAAATGATCCATTCGGTACATCCTTTCTGGCTGGGGCGGCAGGGCCGCCGGATCTGTTTCGGTACAACGCAAATCGACCGCAGCCCCACAAATGTCGGCTGCGGTCGATGGCTTTTTTACAGCTTGGTTCACATCAGGATGAGCCGTGCGCCGCTGCGGATGTCGGTCTGTTCCACCGATGCATCGGCGGGGTAAGCGGCGCCGTCCCCGGCGCGGCACAGCAAAGCTTCCGCGCCGGGCGCAGGCAGGCCCAGTTTTTTTGCCATGGCGCAGGCCAGCGCCGTGGCCTGCCCCACCGTCAGGGCGGCGGGCAGCCACGCATCAAAGGCCGCCTCAGCGGCGGGGATGCGGATCTCCACAAGATATTTCTCCATGGTATGGCCTCCTTATCATGCCTCGGCAAAGCCGCAGGGGATGAGCTTGCCCTCCCGCACAAGGCCCGCAAAGGGGCTGGTGCGGCCCAGGTCTGCGCAGCGCAGCAGGTTTTGGCTGTAGGTTCCGGGCTTCTGCAGGGCAAGGCCGGCAGCGGCAGGCAGGCGGACGGCAGCGGCATCAAAGGCGCTGTAGCTGCCGTCCTCAAAGCGGCTGCACAGCACGGTGAACAGGGCCAGGTTGGGGCCCAGGCGCTCCAGCACCGCATTCAGGGCAGCCACATGGTCGCTGCTCAGCCGGTCGGCCAGCTCGCTGCCGCCGTACAGCACCAGGCCCAGCGGGGGCAGGGCCAGCTTCTCGCCGGTGGCATCAAAGTGGGCGCGGTGGTCGGTGATGCGCCGGCCGATGCGCTCCAGCAAAGCCTCCACCTCGCCGGGCAGGTCCTCTCCCCGCACCACGCGGCAGCCCTCCAGCTCGCCGAAATCGCCGATGCCGTCCAGCACCAGGACCTCCTCACAGCAGGCGCGGCGCAGCAAAGCGGCCATGCCGCGGCACTGGGCAGCCCCCTCCGTAAAGCCGCAGGGCAGCAGAGCGGTCTCCTTTTCCACAAAGTTCCAGTACACAGGCTCGCCCTCCCTGGTCAGGGCCACGGGCACCCGGTCCCGCTCACAGGGGAACTGTGCAAGATCGTCGGCGCTCAGATGCGCAGGCATCCGGAATACCTTTCGTCCGCCGCCCCAGCGGGCGGTCTGTGCCTGCA
>JAFUQL010000078.1 GCA_017472375.1 Oscillospiraceae bacterium
GGCCGCCCCGAGGGGCGGCCGTAGGGCGTGCATAGCTGAAGGCTTTTATCGCTGCGGCGGTTTTGGCTGCCCCCTCAGTCAAACAAACTCAGCTGCCCGTCGCTGCCGGGCTTTTTGGGGTCGGCGGGGGGCGTCATGCCCAGATGCTGGTACGCAAGGCGCGTCACACAGCGGCCGCGGGGGGTGCGGGTCAAAAAGCCCATCTGCATCAGATAGGGCTCGCACACGTCCTCCAGGGTCACCGCCTCCTCGCCCAGCGCCGCCGCCAGCGTGTCCAGACCCACCGGCCCGCCGCCGTACAGCTCGATCACCGCACGCAGCAGGCTCCGGTCCAGCTCGTCCAGACCCAGACGGTCGATGTCCATCCGCTTCAGCGCCAGCTTGGCCGAGGCCTCGTCGATGGTGCCGTCGCCCAGCACCACCGCGAAGTCCCGCACCCGCTTCAGCAGGCGGTTGGCCACGCGGGGGGTGCCGCGGCTGCAGCGGGCCAGCTCCAGCGCACCTTCGGGGGTGCAGGGCTGATCCAGAATGCCCGCCGAGCGGCGGATGATCCGCGCCAGTTCGTCGGGGCTGTACAGCTCCAGCTTCAGCAGCACGCCGAACCGGTCCCGCAGGGGGCCGGTGAGCTGGCCGGCGCGGGTGGTGGCGCCGATCAGGGTGAAGCGGGGCAGGTTGATGCGGATGCTCTGGGCCGCCGGGCCCTTGCCGATCATGATGTCCAGCGCGAAGTCCTCCAGCGCCGGGTAGAGCACCTCCTCCACCTGGCGGGACAGGCGGTGGATCTCGTCGATGAACAGCACGTCGCCCTCCTGCAGGTTGGTGAGCAGGGCGGCCAGGTCGCCGGGCTTCTCGATGGCGGGGCCGCTGGTGATGCGGATCTGCACCCCCATCTCCTGGGCCACGATGCCCGCCAGGGTGGTCTTGCCCAGGCCCGGAGGCCCGTACAGCAGCACGTGGTCCATCGGTTCCCCGCGGAGCTTCGCGGCTTCCAGATAGACCCGCAGGTTCTCCTTGACCCGCTCCTGGCCGATGTAGTCCTCCAGCGTTTTGGGGCGCAGGCTGTTCTCCTCCACGCTGTCCTGAGGCAGCTCGCCGGGGGCCACCAGGCGGCCGCCCATATCGTAATCGTTCACGGGTTACCTCCCTCCGGCCATGGTGCGCAGGGCCAGTTTGATCAGTTCCTCCACGGGCAGGCTGGTGTCCAGCCGGGCGATGACCGCGGCGGCCTCGCTCTGGCTGTAGCCCAGGCTGACCAGCGCGGCGATGGCCTGTGGGGCGGCGCCCGCCACGGCGGCGGCGGTGACGTCGCTGAGCTGCACGCCCTCCACCAGGCCCTTGCCCACCTTGTCCTTCAGCTCCAGCGTGATGCGCTGGGCCAGCTTGGGGCCCACGCCGTTGGCGGCGGTGAGGGCCTTGTGGTCGCCGGAGGAGATGGCCAGGGCGATGCGGTCGGGGCTGAGCACGCTCAGGATGGCCAGCGCCACCTTGGGGCCCACGCCGGACACGCCGGTGAGCATCTCAAAGCAGGTCTGCTGCTCCTCGGTGGCAAAACCGAACAGACTTACATCATTTTCGGTGACATTCATCACGGTGTAGAGGGTACCCTCCCGCCCCACGCCGGGCAGTGCGCCGGACACGCTGGCGGGGGTCTGCACCCGGTAGCCCACTCCCGCGCAGGAGAGGACCACCCAATCGATGGATTTTTTCAGGATCTTGCCGGTGAGACTGTAGATCATGGTGCGCTCCTTTTAACGGCGCAGCGGCAGGCGGCTCAGGGCGCTGCGGCTGCAGTGGCAGTGGGTGATGGCCATGGCCAGGGCGTCGGCGGTGTCGTCGGGCTTGGGCACCTTGTCCAGATGCAGCAGGATGCGGACCATCTCCTGCACCTGCTTTTTCTGGGCCATGCCGTAGCCGCTGACCGACTGCTTGACCTGCATGGGGGTGTACTCGGCGATGGGGATGCCCCGCTGCGCCGCCGCCAGCAGGATGACCCCGCGGGCCTCGGCCACCCCGATA
Source organism: Oscillospiraceae bacterium (assembly GCA_017472375.1). Classification (GTDB taxonomy): domain Bacteria; phylum Bacillota; class Clostridia; order Oscillospirales; family Ruminococcaceae; genus SFJ001. The sequence continues at coordinate 2,017 of JAFUQL010000078.1, forward strand.
ACGGTGGTCTGGTTGTGCTGATAGAACAGCTTTTCGATGGAGAGGGCCTCGGGCTTGTAGGTGTCCATGACCTGACACACGCCGTCGTACACCTGGGCGAGGCGCTGCTCCAGCGGCTCGCCGGCCTGTGTGGTGACGGCCCCATACCCCACCGGCGTGAACCGGTTGCCCTGATGGTCCAGCACGCCCCAGCCCACGATGGCATAGCCCGGGTCGATGCCCAGCACGCGCATATGGCTCACGCTCCTTTCGGGTGTTTTTTGCGTTTTCGTATGGTACGCCATTTTAACCGTATTATTATAGCACAAGGGGGGCTTGCAGGCAATAAAAGATGCGGGGCGGGGTGGGTGCGGCTTCTTTATCAGGTTGCTGCAGAGGTGCATCCCTCCGGCCACTGCATGCCGTCAGGCGTGACGGATGAGGGACGGGATGCGGAGCCTTGGATAAAGAGTGCAACCCCTTCCCTCATCCGACCCCTTCGGGGCCATCTTCAGCCACCGCACGCCCTTTGGCCGCCCCGGAGGGGCGGCCAAAGGGCGTGCAGTGGCTGAAGGCTTTGTCGAGGAGGCTTTGACCTTGTTTTCACTGCAACATCGTGGAAAACAGGGCGATCAACCCTCCCCGCGGAAACAAAAAACGCCCCGGCAGGGTCTCCCCCGCCGGGACGCGATGCTTCTTTGTCTCTGCGCAAGTGCAAATGCGCAAAACCGCCGCGCGACGCTCACCCGGAACTCCGTGCGCCAACTCCGCGCAAGTGCAAAAACTCAGCCGTCGAACAGGCTCCGCTTGTTGTACATATACACGCTCAGCACCAGCCCCACGCACAGGTACATCATCAGCGCGCTGGTGCCGCCGCCGGAGAAGAACGGCAGGGTCACGCCGATCACCGGCAAAACCGCCAGGTTCATGCCCAGGTTGATGATGATCTGCCACGCCATGGCCGCGAAAATGCCCGTGCAGATGTAGGTGCCCAGTTTGTCCTGGCTGCGCAGGCCGGTGGTCAGGGTCTTGATGGCGATGGCGAACAGCGCCCCCAGCACCAGCACACAGCCCACAAAGCCGATGCCCTCGGCGATGTAGCTGAAGATGAAGTCGTTGGAGGCCTTGGGCACATAGTTGTGGTCCTCGCCGAACAGCCCCCGCCCCATGATCTGCCCCGAGCCGATGCTGGTCAGGCCCCGAAGCTGCTGGTACAGGATCTCCTTGTAGGCCGGGTCGTCCATGTGGAACAGCGCCATGATGCGGTCCACCTGGTAGCCCTTGAGCAGGTCCGGGAAGAAGCCCACCACCACCGCCAGCGCCGTGATGCCCGCGCTCACCGCGCCCGCGATGTACCGCCACGACAGCCCCGCCACGAACATCATCATGCAGCCGATGCAGGCGAACACGATGGCCGTGCCGTCGTCGCCCTGGAAGTGGATGATCACCACCGGCACCGCCATGTGCGCCAGCAGCTTCAGCAGCTCGGGCGGGTCGTTCAGGTCCTCCTTCACCTCGGCCAGGTGCATGGCAAAGGTCAGGATGAAGCTGATCTTGGCCAGCTCGGTGGGCTGCAGCGAAAGCCCGCCCACCCGGATCCAGCTGTAGTTGTCGGTGCCCTCCGGCCGCCAGCCCAGGCTCACCGGGCCCAGGTCCATCTTCAAAAAGGTCAGGGCCACCAGGCCCCACGCGCCCGCCACATGCAGCGGCCAGCCCTGCACCATGGCGCGGTAGTCGATGCAGCTCAGGGCGATGGCGCACACCACACCCAGCAGGCTGGCCACCGCCTGCACCAGCGCGGTGCGGTAGCCGCCCAGGCCGGTGATCTGGCCCATGTCGGTCTCAAAGCCGCCCAGGTTGTAGGTGCCGATGGAAATGAGGGTCAGCACGCTGAGCACCGAGCAGGCCACACACAAAAGCAGATAGGTCCAGTCGGTGGCGCGGCTGTATTCACGAATGAGTTTTCCCATATGGTCGTCTCTCCGTTGGTCGATCGGTCGGTTCGGGCACACGGCGCACAGGCGGCGCCTTCCCTGCCCTATATACGAGCGATGTGCCCGCAATATTTCACTTTATTATAGCCCGCCGCGCGCGGTTTTGCAAATCGCCGCCGGATATGCTATACTGAGAGCATCTATGAACCTGTGAGAAAGGGGCACCCGCCCATGGAATACACCACCCACAGCCGCGCCGAGACGGTCGCCCTCGGCCGCAGGCTGGCCGCCGCGCTCACACCGGGCACGGTGGTGGCCTTCACCGGCGGCCTCGGCGCCGGCAAAACGGCCTTCTGCGAGGGCCTGGCCGACGGGCTGGGCTGCACCGACCCGGTGAGCAGCCCCACCTTCGCCATCGTGAACTACTACCGCGGCCCCCGGCCGCTGGCCCACTTTGACCTGTACCGCATCAGCACCGAGCAGGACCTGTGCGCCGCCGGATTCTACGACTACCTGGACCAGGGGGCCATCGTGGCCGCCGAGTGGAGCGAGAACCTGGCCGACCTGCTGGCCCTGGAACAGCCCGTGACCGTGGACATCCGGCACCTGGGCGGGGACGAGCGGTGCATCACCATCGAGGGGGTGACGCTGTGATCTGCATGGGCATCGATTCCGCGGGGCGCACCGCCGGTGTGGCCCTGATGCGGGACGGCGAGCTGCTGTACGACTGCTTCCTCAACGGCGGGCTGTCCCACAGCGAGACCCTGATGGGCCTCATCGACACCGCCTTCAAGGCCACCGGGCTGACCCCCGCCGACATCGACCTGTACGGCGTGTGCGCCGGGCCGGGCAGCTTCACCGGGCTGCGCATCGGGCTGGCCACGGTCAAGGGGCTGGCCTTTGTGAAGGACACCCCCTGTGCCGGCGTGTCCACCCTGGAGGCGCTGGCCGCCTGCCATGCGGGCGAGGGCACGGTCATCCCCGCGCTGGACGCCCGCCGGGGCGAGGTGTACTGGGCGGGCTTTGACCTGGACGGCACCCGCCTGACCCCCGACGCCGCCCAGAGCGCCGCCGCGCTGGAGGAATTTGTGCGGAAATGCAAAAAACCCGCATTTTTTGTTGGTGACGGCGCACGACTGTGTTATAATAGGTATGGTGAGCTGGAGGGCGTACTGCCCTGTCCGCCCGCGCTGGGGGTCTCCCGCGCGGTGGGCATCTGCCGGGTGGCTCTGCGGATGCAGGCCGCCGGCGAGACCCTGCCCCCCGAGGCCCTGCGCCCCGAGTACCTGCGCCTGAGCCAGGCCGAGCGGGAGCGCGCCGAGCGCCTGGCGCGGCAGGCCCCGCAGCCCTGACCACACAAAAAATCAACATCAGGAGGTCTCCCCCTATGAACAAGCCCGTTGCACTGGCCGCCGACCACGGCGGTTTTGAGCTGAAGGAAGCCGTCCGGCAGCATCTGGACGAGATCGGCGTGGCCTACATCGACTACGGCACCACCGACGGCGCTTCCTGCGATTACCCCGACATGGCTCTGCCCGCCTGCGATGCGGTGGTGGCCGGCGAGTGCCGCTGCGCCCTGCTGTTCTGCGGCACCGGCGTTGGCATCTCCATCGCCGCCAACAAGGTCAAGGGCATCCGCGCCTGCTGCTGCAGCGACGCCTTCAGCGCCGAGTACACCCGCCGCCACAACGACGCCAACGCCCTGTGCATGGGCGGCCGCGTGGTGGGTGCGGGCCTGGGCATCCTGATGGTGGATGCCTTCCTGAACACCGAGTTCGAGGGCGGCCGCCACCAGCGCCGCATCGACAAGCTGATGGCCATCGAGACCCGCTGAGCCGCCGGCACATTCTTTGTCCGTTCGGGTCGGGCCTGCCGCCCACCCGCCTGATATGCTGTAAATTCATCGAAATACTGAAAGATTAGGAGCGATTATCATGAGCAAACAGATGATCCTGGATCACCCCCTGGTACAGCACAAGGTCAGCCTGCTGCGCAACAAGGCCACCGGCACCAAGGAGTTCAAGGAGCTGGTGAACGAGCTGGCCACCCTGCTGTGCTACGAGGCCACCCGCGACCTGCCCCTGGAGGAGGTCGAGATCGAGACCCCCGTGGCCGTGGCCACCACCCATGTGCTGAGCGGCCGCAAGCTGGCCATCGTTCCCATTCTGCGCGCCGGCCTGGGCATGGTGGACGGCATGCTGGCCCTGCTGCCCGCCGCCAAGGTGGGCCACATCGGCCTGTACCGCAACGAGGAGACC
>JAFUQL010000079.1 GCA_017472375.1 Oscillospiraceae bacterium
GACGTGGATGCGGATGAGGTGGTCATCGGCCGCCGGTACTACCGCAGCGGCGACAGCGAATACACCATCAACGGCCAGCAGGTCCGCCTGAAGGACATCTACGAGCTGTTTCTGGACACCGGCCTTGGACGGGATGGCTATTCCATCATCGGTCAGGGCCGCATCGCGGAGATCGTGGGCGCAAAGAGCGCCGAGCGCCGCGAGATCTTCGAGGAGGCCAGCGGCATCGCCAAGTACCGCTACCGCAAGAACGAGGCGCAGCGCCGCCTTGCCGCCACCGAGGACAACCTGGTGCGCCTGCGGGACATCTTGGGCGAGAAGGAGAGCCGTCTGGGACCTCTGGAAAAAGAAAGCGAAAAAGCGACGAAATTCCTCGCATTGGCCGCCCGCCGCAAGGAGCTGGAGGTCACTCTGTGGGTGGATGGTATCCGCCGCGCCCGGGACACGGTGCGCACCCAGCAGCGGGGCTATGAGACCGCCCGCGCCGACTACGACCGGCTGACCGCCGAGATCGAGGCGCTGGACGCACAGGCAGAGGAGATCCGCGCACAGGTGCAGGCGCAGATCCTGGCCATTGAGCGGGCCAACGGGGACATCCGCCGCATCACCGAGGAGCAGGCGGGCAGCGAGAGCCGCATCGCCGTGCTGAACAACGACATCGCCCACAACGACGCTGCCATCGCCGCCCGGCGGGAGGAGATCCGGCAGGGCGAGGAAGGGCAGGAGGCCATTGCAGCGGAGATCGCCGCTGCAGAGCAGGCCCTTGCCGACACCCGCACCCGCAGCGCAGAACTGCAGGGGCAGGTGCAGGCGCTGGAGCAGCGTCTGGCGGAGATCCAGGCACAGAGCATGACCACCGGCGAGCGCCGCGGTCAGGTGACCGCCCGCCTGGCCGGGCTGACCGACGAGCAGACCGCCTGCCGTGTGGCCCGCGCCGCCAGCGAGAGCGCCGCCGAGGCCGCGGTGCTGCGGCAGGAGACCGCCCGCACTGAGCAGGCTGCCGCCGCCGAGGGCACCGAAGCACTGGAGACCGAACTGGCCGACACCCGCGTCTACCTGACCCGGGTGCAGGAGAAGCTGGCCCGTCTGGAGAACATCCAGAAGGGCCTGCGGCTGAAGCTGGACGGCCGCCAGAAACAGCTCGACGAGGCCGACGCCGCCGAGCAGAAGATCAGCCGCGAGCTGGAGGTGGCCCGCCAGCGCCAGAACCTGCTGCAGGATCTGGAGCGCAACATGGAGGGCTATCAGTACAGTGTCAAGGCGGTGATGCGCGCCGCCCAGAACCACCGCCTGCGGGGCATCATCGTCCCGGTGGGCACCCTTCTGAATGTACAGAAAGGCTGCGAGGCAGCCATTGAGACCGCGCTGGGCGCTGCAGCCCAGAACATCGTGGTGGATGGCGAGACGGGTGCCAAGGCCGCCATTGCCTTCCTGAAGCAGGAGAAGGCCGGCCGTGCCACCTTCCTGCCGCTGGACACCATGCAGGGCAGCACGCTGGATGCCTCCCGCCTGCCCGAGGGCGCACGGGTGGCCTCCACCCTGGTGGAGTACGACCCCCGCTATGAGCGGGTGGTGGCCAACCTGCTGGGGCGCATCCTCGTGGTGGAGGACATGGACGACGCAGCCCGTGTGGCCCGCCAGATGGGCTACCGCAACCGGGTGGTCACGCTGGACGGCCAGGTGGTCAATGCGGGCGGCAGCTTCACCGGCGGCAGTATGTCCCGCTCGGCGGGCCTGTTCAGCCGCCGGCAGGAGATCGACGAGCTGAAGCAGAAGATCGCCAAAATGGAGAAGAAGCAGGAGGAAGCCGAGGCTGCCACCGACAAGTGGAAGGCCGAGGTGGACACCCTGACCGCCCAGCTGACCGCCACCTCCAGTGAGGCCGTGGTGGCCGGGGGCGATAAGATCCGCGCCGAGATGGAGGTGCGCCGGCTGGAGGCCGCTCTGCAGCAGAGCCAGGACACCGCCGCTGCCCTTACCGCCGAACTGGACGAACTGACCGGGCGCATTGCCCGCTGCCGCGCCGAAGCTGCGGCGGCTCAGGCACAGGAGGAGGCCCTTGCGGGGCAGATCGCCGAGCTGGAGACCGAGCTGGCCGAGCTGAGCGGCAGCGACGATGCCTTTTTGGCGACCCGGGCCCGCCTGTCGGACGAGCTGGGGGAAAAGCGGCTGGCAAAGCTGGCCGCCGACAAGGATGCCGAGCGGCTGAGTGAGACCATCGGGACCCTGCACAGCCGCACCGGCGAGAGCGGAGCCCACCGGCTGGAGCTGGAGGAAGCCATCCGCCAGCTGGAAGCTGCCAACGAAGAAAACCGCCGGCAGATCGCTGAGATCGAGGAAGAAAAGGCTGAGAGCAGCGCCCGCATCGCTGCGCTGGAGGAGGCCATCCGTGCGGCCACCGAGCAGCGCCTGGCTGCCGAGGGCCGCTCTGCCGAGCAGAGCCAGCGGGTGCGCGCCCTCAGCGATGAGCGCGAGAAGATGAACGCCGAGATGGCCCGTCAGGCCGAGCGCAAGGCTGCGGCTGAGATCGAGTACGACCAGACGGTGGCCAAGCTCTGGGAGGAGTACCAGCTCACCCCCGGCGATGCGGCTGAGCTCTGTGTGGAGTTCGAGAACGTCACCGATCTGCGTCGCCAGGTGGCCGAGGTGCGGGGCAAGATCCGCAGTCTGGGCAATGTGAACGTGGGCGCCATCGAGGAGTTCCGTGAGGTGAGCGAGAGCTACAACACTCTGAAAAAGCAGGTCACCGACGTGGAAAAGAGCAAGGCCGAGCTGACCCGCATCATCGGCGGGCTGGAAGAGGAGATGCGCACCCAGTTCATCGCCAGCTTCAAGGAGATCAACGCCCACTTCGGGCGCATCTTCCGGGAGCTGTTTGGCGGCGGCAGTGCCCAGCTCAAGCTGGCCGACGACACCAACGTGCTGGAGAGCGGCATCGAGATCCAGGTGTCGCCCCCGGGCAAGGTCATCAAGAATCTGTCGGCGCTGTCTGGCGGCGAACAGAGCCTGGTGGCTATTTGCATCTACTTCGCCATTTTGGCGGTGAACCCCGCGCCCTTCTGCATCCTGGACGAGATCGAGGCGGCGCTGGACGATGTGAACGTGGTGCGGTACGCCCAGTACCTGCGGCGCATCTGCACCAACACCCAGTTCATTGTCATCACCCACCGCCGCGGCACCATGGAGTCTGCCGACGTGCTGTACGGCGTGACCATGCAGGAGGATGGCGTGAGCAAGCTGCTGAAGCTGGATCTGGAGAATGTGGATGCCAGCCTTGTCCATTGAGGGCCGGGTGCATCTGCATACTGTTTCAAATACAACACACCGCGAGGAAAAGACTATGGGACTGTTTGGCAACAAGAAAAAGCTGGATGACGGCCTGAAGAAGACCCGCAACGGATTCTTTGGCAACATCCTGAACATGATGGGCGCCAGCGAGATCGACGACGACCTGTACGAGGAGCTGGAGGAACAGCTCATTCTGGCCGACGTGGGCGCCGACATGGCCTGCAAGCTGGTGGATCAGCTCAGCGCCGAGGTGAAGAGCAAGCACCTCAAGACCGGCCCTCAGGCGCTGGAGGCGCTGGGCGGCATCATCCGGCAGGAACTGACCCCCGAGACCGAGTTCGATCTGACCGGCAAGCCGGCGGTCATCCTGATCATCGGCGTGAACGGCGTGGGCAAGACCACCAGCATCGCCAAGCTGGCGAACCTGTATAAGAGCCAGGGCAAGCGGGTCATGCTGGCCGCCGGCGATACCTTCCGCGCCGCCGCCTCCGAGCAGCTGGCCGTCTGGGCGGGCCGCGCCGATGTGCCGCTGGTGAAGGCCGCCGAGGGCGCCGACCCCGCCGCGGTCATCTTTGACGCGGTGCAGTCTGCCGCCGCCCGCGGCTATGACATCGTCATCTGCGACACCGCCGGCCGCCTGCACAACAAGAAGAACCTGATGGACGAGCTGACCAAGATCCGCCGCAGCGTGCCCAAGGCCTGCGCCGATGCCAGCGTGGAGACTCTGCTGGTGCTGGACGCCATCACCGGCCAGAACGCCATCAGCCAGGCCCGGGAGTTCGTGGCCGCTGCCGAGGCCACCGGCGTCATCCTCACCAAGCTGGACGGCACCGCCAAGGGCGGCTGCGTCATCAGCGTGAAGGACAAGCTGGGCCTGCCTGTGCGCTTTGTGGGCGTGGGCGAGGGCATCGACGACCTGATGGTCTTCGATCCCGCCGACTTCGCCCAGAGCCTGCTGCGCAAGGAGGACTGAGCCATGGAGATCGTTGCGGCCACCAACAATGCGGGCAAGCTGAAGGAGCTGCGCCGCAATCTGGAGCCCATGGGCTACACCCTGCGCACCCCCCGGGAGCTGGGTCTGGATCTGGACCCCGAGGAGGACGGCACCACCTTTGAGGCCAACGCCCTCATCAAGGCGCGGGCCTTCTGCGAGGCCGCCGGCATGGCGGTCATCGCGGACGACTCCGGTCTGGAGGTGGACGCCCTGAATGGTGCGCCGGGGGTGCATTCTGCCCGCTGGGGCGGGCACCACGGCGACGACGAGGCCAAAAACGTGAAGCTGCTGGCCGAGCTGGCCGGGGTGGATCGCGCCGCCCGCGCCGCCCGGTTCGTGTCGGCGGTGTGCTTCTGCCTGCCCGACGGCCGGTACTTTACCTACCTGGGCACCTGCCCCGGCTGGGTGGACTTTGCCCCCAAGGGCACCAACGGCTTCGGCTATGACCCCATCTTCGTGCCCGACTGCACCGGCACCGCCGACGGCCGCCGTCTGCCCAACACTGCCGGCCGCAGCTACGCCGAGCTGGAGGACTGGGAGAAGGACGCCATCAGCCACCGCGGCGAGGCGCTGCGGGTGATGCAGGCGCGTCTGGCGGAGGATCTGGCCGCCCGCTGAACTGACTTTTCCACCGGGAAAGCGAGATTTCGTTGAAAACTCAAGCGGGGTGCGTCCCAGCGGACGCCCCGCGGACGATCCGGAATGGGATACGACAACAAGGATGTTATTATAAAGGAGACAACTATGCTGAATTCCAAGCAGCGCGCCTGGCTGCGCAGCCAGGCCAACACTCTGGACCCTGTGTTCCAGGTGGGCAAGGGCGAGATCGACGAGACCCTCATCAAGGCCACCGCCGACTGCCTGGCCGCCCGTGAGCTGATCAAGATGAAGGTGCTGGAGACCAGTATGTACAGCGCCCGCGAGGCCGCCGACGCTCTGGCCGAGGCCACCGGTGCGGACGTGGTGCAGGTCATCGGCTCCAAGTTCGTGCTGTTCCTGAAGAAGGACAAGGACTCCAAGTTCGACGCACTGCCCCGCTGAAATTGACCAAAGGGAGGAGATCCCCATGAAACTGCTGCTGTTTGGCGGCACCTTTGACCCGCCTCACATCGGCCACATGAACCTGCTGAAAAGCGTGATGGAACTGGTGCAGCCCGACCAGGTGGTGGTGATGCCCGCGGGCACCCCGCCTCACAAGAAGGCCAGCGCCACCCCCGCCCAGTGGCGGCACGAGATGTGCGCCTGCTTTAAAGCGCTGGAACGGCCGGGCGAGGCCCGCATCCACATCAGCGACTGGGAGATCCGGCAGGGCGGCCGCAGCTACTCCATCGACACCATCGAGATGCTGGAGCGGGAGTACCCCGGCGCCGAGCTGTACCTGTCCATCGGCAGCGATATGCTGCTGAGCTTCACCACCTGGCGCCGCTGGCAGGACCTGCTGGCCAAGGCCACCCTGGTGGTGGAGAGCCGGGAGGACGGCGACCTGCCCGCCCTGAAGGCGGCGGCTGAGGCGCTGGAGCCTTACGGCGGGCGGGTGCTGTTTGCCCACGCACCGGCCCTGCCCATGGCCAGCAGCGACATCCGCGCGGGCCTTGCCGGCGATGAGGCACTGCCCCCGCCGGTGGGCGAGATCGCCCGCAAGTACCACCTGTACGGGAGGTAAGAGCCATGCCCATGACCCTGGAACAGGCCCGCCGCCTGGCCGAAGAACGCCTGAGCGAGAAGCGGTTTCAGCACACCCTGAACGTGTGCGAACTGGCGGTGGAACTGGCAAAAAAATGGGGCGCAGACCCCGAAAAAGCCGCCCTCGCAGCACTTTTGCACGATACAGCGAAAGAGCTGCCGAAGGAGGAAATGTTGCACATTATCAAGGATAATGCTATAATGGCAAGGAGCGCACATCTGCGGCCGAGCCCCGTGTGGCACGGCGTGTGCGCTGCGATCCTGGCCCGGACGGAGTGGGGCGTGGAGGACGAGGAGGTGCTGAGCGCCATCGCCTGCCACACCACCGGCAAGGCCGGGATGAGCTTGCTTGACAAGATCATTTTTCTTGCGGATATGACCAGTGCCGAGCGCACCTACCCTGAGGTGGAGTACCTGCGGCGGCGCGAGCATGAGGACATCCACCAGGCGATGGTGGAGGCCCTGGAGATGAACATCCAGTGGCTGGAGGAGAGCGGCCGACCGGTGGACGGGGAATCCTGCCGGGCGCTGCAGGACTTGCGGCAGAGCATTGGAGGCTGATCCCATCTATGAGTGAACCCAAAAAACGCAAACTGAACACCAGCGGCGCAGGCCGCCGCGCCTACGATCAGGACAAGGACGTCCCCCGGTCGCAGGCCGCAGGCAGAGCCCCCGCCGCCTACGACTACGAGAAAGACACCGGCGGCAAGCGCACCGTCCGCCGCACCGCCCAGACCCGCAGCGGCAGCGGAATGCAGCAGACGGTCTACACCGTGCCCGCCGGCGGCAGTGGAGGCACGCCCCGCAGCCCCAAAAAGCGCAAAAAAAAGCGGGGTTTTCTGGCCACCTTCCTGCTGCTGCTTCTGGCCCTTGTGGGTCTCGGCGTGGCCGCGCTGGGCGTCACCTTCTATGTGGTGACCGACGGGATGCAGGGCAACGTGACCATCAGCGAGTTCATCAACACCCCCAAGGAGTACAAGGGCGATGTGGTGAACGTGCTGGTCTGCGGCATCGACTACGAGGAGGGCCGGGCCTATTCCAACGACCCGGAATCCAACGATGGCATGACTGATATGATCATGTACGTCAACTTCGATGTGGCGAACAGGAAGATCAACATCATGCAGATCCCCCGCAACACCTTCGTGGGCGAGGATTGGCCCAACACCAATGGGCAGATCAACTCGGTGGCGCTGGCCGGCAAGTCCATCGACACGCTGGCGCAGCTCATCGCGGATCAGTTCAAGCTGCCGGTGGACTACTACGTCACCATCGACATGCAGTCCCTGAAGGAGATCGTGGACACCTTCGGCGGTGTGCGCGTGTATGTGCCCCGGGATATGTCCTACGGCGGCAGTGAGCTGAAGCAGGGCTACCAGACGCTGGACGGCAACGCAGCGGAGTTCTTCGTGCGCAACCGCCACGGCGAGGGCTATGCCAACTCGGATCTGGATCGCCTGACCATGCAGCGGTACTTCTACTCCGGTCTGCTGCGCCAGTTCCGCACCATGACCGTGTGGGATGTGGCCAAGATGCTGCCGGTGTTCCGCAACTATGTGCGCACCGATGTGCCGGTGTCCACCATGGTCAGCCTGGGCGTGAGCCTGCTGCAGGTGGACAGCGCCAACATCATGCTGTGCCGCACCCCTGAGTACGGTTCCACCGAATACTACAACGGCAGCTCGGTCATCAACGCCGCCCCCAACGAGACGGCAGACCTGCTGAACCAATACTTCCGCACCTACACCGGCCCGGTGAGCGCCGAAGAGCTGAACCTGGCAAGCTGGTACCCCAGCAGCTCCTTCTACGATGCCAACATCTCGTTCATGGGCGCGCTGGACACCGAGACGCAGGATGCGGTGGTGAACAACAACATCGACGGCTCCAAGGACGATGTGGCTCTGAACCCGCCCAAGGCGGAGGAGCCCGAAGCCGCCCCCGCCGCCTGACCCGACAGAAGGAGAACGACTATGCAGAGCAAAGAGCTTGCCATCCGCATCACCCAGGTGCTGGACAAGAAGAAGGCCGACAGCCTGAAGGTCCTGGGCATTGAGGATCTGACCGTCCTCACCGATTATTTTGTCATTGCCACCGGCACCTCCACCACCCATGTGAAGGCTCTGGCCGAGGAGGTGGAGTTCCAGATGGGGCAGCAGGGCGTTCCCGTCCTGCGCAGTGAGGGCTGGGACACCCAGCGTTGGATCCTGCTGGACTTCGGCGGCGTCATCGTCCATGTGTTCTGCCCCGACGCCCGCAACTACTACGATCTGGAGCATCTGTGGGCGGACGGTACCCCGCTGGATCTGTCCGAGTTTCTTGTGGAGCCGGACGCTGCCCCTGCTGAATAACCTTGTTTCGTGAGATTGCTGTTGCAATTGGAATAAACCCATCGAATCAAAGCTGGAGTTGATCAAATTGAAGTATGATTTCAAGGCTGTAGAGGCCAAGTGGCAGAAGGTCTGGGACGACGAAAAGACCTTCGCCGCGAAAATCGACCATTCCAAACCCAAGTTCTACGCTCTGGTGGAGTTCCCGTACCCCTCCGGCGCGGGTCTGCATGTGGGTCATCCCCGCAGCTACACCGCTCTGGACGCGGTGTCCCGCAAGAAGCGCCTGTGCGGCTACAACGTGCTGTACCCCATGGGCTGGGACGCCTTCGGTCTGCCCACCGAGAACTTCGCCATGAAGCACCACATCCACCCCGAGGTGGTCACCAAGGACAACGTGGCCCGTTTCAAGAGCCAGCTCAAGAGCCTGGGCCTGTCCTTTGACTGGGATCGCGAGGTCAACACCACCGACCCCGGCTACTACAAGTGGACCCAGTGGATCTTCCTGCAGATGTTCAAGCATGGTCTGGCCTACAAGAAGGAGATGAACGTCAACTGGTGCACCGGCTGCAAGGTCGTTCTGGCCAACGAAGAGGTCCTCAACGGCGTCTGTGAGCGCTGCGGCAGCCCCGTCGTCCACAAGGTCAAGAGCCAGTGGATGCTGAAGATCACCGCCTATGCCGACAAGCTGATCGACGGGCTGGAGGGTCTGGATTACATCGAGCGCGTGGCCACCCAGCAGAAGAACTGGATCGGCCGCTCCACCGGCGCCGAGGTCAACTTCGGCACCACCGCCGGCGATACCCTGACCGTCTACACCACCCGCTGCGACACCCTGTTCGGCGCCACCTACATGGTCATCAGCCCTGAGCATGCCATGGTGAAGCAGTGGCTGGAGAACGGTACCATCACCAACGGCGAGGCCGTCACCGCCTATCAGGCCGAGGCCGCCCGCAAGTCCGACTTCGAGCGCACCGAGCTGAACAAGGAGAAGACCGGCGTGAAGCTGGAGGGCGTGATGGGCATCAACCCCGTCAACGAGACCCAGATCCCCATCTTCATCTCCGATTACGTTCTGGCCACCTACGGCACCGGCGCCATCATGGCCGTGCCCGCCCACGACACCCGCGACTACGAGTTCGCCAAGGTGTTCGGTCTGCCCATCGTTGAGGTGGTCAAGGGCACCGCCGAGAGCAACCTGGACAAGGAGGCCTTTACCGATGTGGCCACCGGCACTCTGGTGAACAGCGGCTTCATCGACGGCCTGTCGGTCGCGGATGCTCAGGCCAAGATGATCCAGTGGCTGGAGGCCAACGGCAAGGGCCACGCTCAGGTCAACTACAAGCTGCGCGACTGGGTGTTCAGCCGTCAGCGCTACTGGGGCGAGCCCATCCCCATGGTGAACTGTGAGAAGTGCGGCTGGCAGCCCCTGCCCGAGAGCGAGCTGCCCCTGCGCCTGCCCGACATCACCGACTTCGAGCCCGGTGAGGACGGCGAGAGCCCGCTGGCCCGCCACACCGAGTGGGTCAGCACCACCTGCCCCTGCTGCGGCGGCCCCGCCAAGCGCGAGACCGACACCATGCCCCAGTGGGCCGGTTCCAGCTGGTACTTCCTGCGCTACATGGATCCCCACAACGAGGACGCGCTGGCCAGCAAGGAGGCTCTGGAGTACTGGGGCCCCGTGGACTGGTACAACGGCGGCATGGAGCACACCACCCTGCACCTGCTGTACAGCCGCTTCTGGCATAAGTTCCTGTACGACATCGGCGTGGTGCCCACCGCTGAGCCCTACGCCAAGCGCACCAGCCACGGCATGATCCTGGGCCTGAACCCCCACAGCTTCGTCAACCTGCCTGCCGACGAGCAGAAGGCTCTGCTGGAGCAGTACGGCAGTGAGAAGGCAGCCCGCGAGGCGCTGGTGGAGAAGTACGGTGAGATGGCCGAGCATCCCATCGTGAAGATGTCCAAGAGCCTGGGCAACGTGGTCAACCCCGATGATATCATCCGGGATTACGGCGCCGACACCATGCGTATGTACGAGATGTTCATCGGTGACTTTGAGAAGGCCGCTCCCTGGAACACCGCTTCCATCAAGGGTTGCAAGCGCTTCCTGGATCGCACCTGGAACCTGCAGGACAAGCTGGTGGCGGGCGAGGGCTACCGCCCCGAGGTGGAGGCCCTGATGCACCGCACCATCAAGAAGGTGGGCGAGGACATCGAGCAGCTGAAGCACAACACCGCCATCGCTGCCCTGATGACCCTGCTGAACACCTTCGAGGAGAAGGGCGGCTGCACCCGCGATGAGTACAAGACCCTGCTGATCCTGCTGAACCCCTTCGCTCCCCACATCACCGAGGAGCTCTGGCAGCTGGTGGGCGGCGAGGGTCAGATCGCCCAGAACGCATGGCCCGTCTACGAGGACGCCAAGTGCGTGGAGAGCACCGTGGAGATCGCGGTGCAGGTCAACGGCAAGATCAAGGCCCGCCTGAAGGTGCCCGCCGACATCGAGGCCGCCGACGCCATCGCCACCGCCAAGGCCGAGCCCGCCGTGGCCGCCGCCCTGGCCGGCAAGACCGTGGTGAAGGAGATCTACGTCAAGGGCAAGCTGGTCAATCTGGCTGCCAAGGGCTGATCCCGCAAATTTGCTAAAAGGGCCGGATGCCTGAGCCCTTTTCATACAGGCGGAGGGGCGTGCCGCAGGGCCGCCCCACACCCGCTGGCTGCAGAGAGAAGGAAGGATGCGCCGCCCACGGGCAAAAGCGCGCAGCTTAATTCTAAATTTTTTGTGAATCCGTAAAAACAGGCAAAAACCGGTTGACAGGCAGGCGGATTCCATTGTATAATCAATCTGTTGATTACTCTGTAGCAACGCAACTCCTGCCGCAGGCCAAGGGAGGGAAATAAGATGTCGGAAATTCGTGTCAAGGACGGCGAGTCTCTGGAGAGCGCTCTGCGTCGCTTTAAGCGTTCCACCGCTCGCAGCGGCGTGCTGGCTGAGGTTCGCAAGCGCGAGGCTTACGAGAAGCCCTCTGTGAAGCGCAAGAAGAAGTCCGAAGCCGCCCGCAAGCGCAAGTTCAAGTAATTGAGCTTTCAGTGCGGAACCGTGAAAGACGGAAATGCACCCGCAGGGGTGCAGTAAAGCGGACCCGGTTTGCCGGGTCCGCTTCTATTTTTTATCAGACAATCGGGCGGCGCACCGTCCGCCCGTGAAAAGCCCCGAAAGGAGCCATCGCCATGATCATCACCCCGGAATACCTGTTTGAGAATGTGACCCACATCACCCCGGAATTCCTGCGCAGTCAGGGCATCCGCGGGCTGGTGCTGGACGTGGACAACACCCTCACCGGCGACGAGAGCCAGAAGCTGGACGACGAGGTGCGAGACTGGCTGGACGCGCTGCGGCAGGCGGGCATCGCCCTGACCATTGCCTCCAACAACAAGGCGGAGCGGGTGAGACCTTTTGCCGACCGGGTGGGGCTGCAGTTCGTGGCTCTGTCCTGCAAGCCGCTGCCGGTGGGCCTGATGGTGGCCCGCCGCCGCCTGGGGCTTGCCCGCCGCGAAATGGCCATTGTGGGCGACCAGCTCTTCACCGACCGCATGGCGGGCGGCCTGTACGGCATCCGCGCCTATGTGGTGGTGCCCCGGGGCAAGGACGTGAACAAGGGCGTCAAGGCCAAGCGCAAGCTGGAGGCCCCCTTCATCCGCCGCTACTACGAGAGGGGAGGCAAGCTGCTGTGAGCATTCGGTTCGGTACCGCCGGCACCAGCGAGAGCTTCAAGGCCATGGGCTACAAGAACAGCCTGGACGTGCCGGAGTACACCGCCCGGTTTGGGCTGAACGCCTTCGAGTACCAGTGCGGCCGGGGCGTGCGGCTGGGCGAGGACAAGGGCCGGGAGATGGCCCGACGCGGCGCAGAGCGGGACATCCGATTCAGCCTGCATGCGCCCTATTTCATCAGCATGAGCAGCCTTGAGGAGGACAAGCGGCTGAACAGCATCAACTATGTGCTGGACAGCTGCCGCGCTGTGGACTGGCTGGGCGGCAGCCGGGTGATCTTCCACTCGGGCAGCTGCGGCAAGCAGAGCCGCGAGGCCGCGCTGGAAAAGGCCGTGGATACCCTGCAGCGCATGGTGGAGGCGGTGGACGCCGCCGGATTCGGCCACCTGACCCTGTGCCCGGAGACCATGGGCAAGGTGGGGCAGCTGGGCACTCTGGACGAGGTTCTGGCCCTGTGCCGGGTGGATGCCCGCATCACCCCCTGCATTGATTTCGGCCACCTGAACGCCCGGGATCAGGGCAGCATCCGCACCAAGGCGGACTACGCCGCCATTCTGGACCGGATGGTAGATGTGCTGCAGGACGAGCGCGCCGCGCGGTTCCATGCGCATTTTTCCAAGATCCAGTACACTGCCGGCGGCGAGAAGTGCCATCTGACCTTCGCCGACACCCAGTACGGTCCGGACTTCGAGCCGCTGCTGGAGCTGTGCTATGAACGCAGGCTGGAGCCGGTCATCATCTGTGAGAGTGCCGGCACCCAGGCTGAGGATGCCCGCACCATGATGGAATACTACCACGCACTGGGCTAAGGTTGTCCCGCCGGAGCGGTTAGCCGGCATGAACCGCTCATGCCCGAAAAAAGACCGGTATTTGCCGCCGCCGCGCCCCTTTTCTATGCAAAACCCCTTGAAAAGGCAGGCGTTTTCGGGTAAAATATACATCAGATATGTGCCAGTAAATTATCTAATATATTTCTTGGAGGTTTCCGATATGATTTCTGCAGGCGATTTTCGCAATGGCGTGACCTTTGAAGAGGATGGCAAGGTCCTCCAGGTCGTCGAGTTCCAGCATGTGAAGCCCGGTAAGGGCGCTGCCTTCGTGCGCACCAAGACCAAGAACGTGCTGACCGGCGCCGTGACCGAGACCAGCTACAACCCCAGCGCCAAGTTCCCCACCGCCTTCATCGAGCGCCGCGAGATGCAGTACTCCTACAACGACGGTGAGCTGTACTACTTCATGGACATGGAGACCTACGAGCAGGTTCCCGTCGGCACCGACGACCTGGGCGACGCCTTCAAGTTCGCCAAGGAGGAGATGATCTGCAAGGTCCTGTCCTACAAGGGCAAGGTCTTCGCCGTTGAGATCCCCAACTTCGTCGAGCTGGTCATCACCGAGACCGAGCCCGGCTTCAAGGGCAACACTGCCACCAACACCCTGAAGCCCGCCAAGGTCGAGACCGGTGCTGAGATCCGCGTGCCCCTGTTCATCAACGAGGGCGACCTGATCCGCATCGATACCCGCACCGGCGAGTACATGGAGCGCGTGAACAAGTAAGCTGCGCCCCACCTTTTTCAACTGCAAAAAATGCCGTGCGGCGGCTTTGAACGGCTCCCGCACGGCTTTTTTAAACCAACCAACCCAAACACCAAAGGAGAAAGACCATGGAACTGAAGGAAAAATGCGCTTACATCAAGGGCTTGATGGACGGCCTGGAGCTGGACGCTTCCACCAAGGAGGGCAAGGTCCTGAACGCGATGATGGAGCTGCTGACCGAGCTGACCTCCACTGTCGTTGCTCTGGACGACGAGATGGACCAGGTGTACGATGAGCTGGATGCCATCGACGAGGACATGGACGAGCTGGAGACCTTCGTGTACGGCGAGGAAGAGGACGAGGACGACGAGGACGATGAGGAGTGCGAGGAGGCTTGCTACGAGCTGACCTGCCCCAACTGCGGTGAGGTCACCGTGGTGGACGAGGAGACCCTCATGAGCGAGGAGATCAGCTGCGCCAGCTGCGGCGCTGCCTTCGACATCGAGTTCGGCTCCTGCGACGGCGACTGTGAAGCCTGCGCCGAGGAGTGCCCCACTGAGGGTGAGGAGTAAGGCATCTGCCGGGATCGTTCCCCGCGACCTGAATAAGACTTGAAAAAGCGCTGTGCAGGCCCCTGCACAGCGCTTTTATTGTTGAATGGAGACTTACCCGGGCTTACCCCGGGCAAGGGCAAAAAAACGCCGCTGGCGCACCGAAACGGGCGCTCTGGCGGCGGTCTTTTTATGTGTGTGGCCGAACTTACTTCTTGCCGGCGGCATCGCGCAGGGCACGCTCCAGCCAGATGCAGCCGAAGTCCAGCGCAGTGTACAGGCCGACCTTGGTGCTCTGCTTCACCACGCGCTCCTGGGGAGCCTTGGTGGTATCGGTGGACAGCAGCATCACCTGGATCTTATCTGCCACATTGTCCTTCTCGGTGAGGACCTGCATGAAGATCACGAAGGGATCGGACATATTGCCATAGTAGATCTCCTTGCCGCAGCGCACCAGCGGGCGGCCGCGGTAGGTCAGTTTGGGGGTGAACGTCATATTCAAAACGCCTCCTTGCAAGTTGTATGTATACCCGCGCAGAACAAGGCTGCGGGGAAGAAAAATGCCGCCCGGTCAAGGCGGCATCATGCACCTATATCCTATAGTATATCATAAAACAGGCCGCGGCACAACGCAGCAGGGGCAATTTTTGCCCCTATGCCCAAAAAAGTTTTTGTCGCAGCCGCAGCCGTGTCAAGGGTCATTCGCCTTTGGGCTCGTCGTGGAGATGCTCCTCGTGGGTGCGCTCGTTCAGGGCTACCTTCTGGGCCAGAGTGCGCAGCTTAAAGTCCAGCTGGCTGATGCGCACCATCATGGAGAACTGATGTACCAGCAGCACAAAAATGATGAGCAGGTACACCAGATTGATGGGTGCCTCAAACTGCAGCATCCGGGCCGCCCAGCTGGCAAGTTCAGGGAAGATGCTCAGCAGCAGCAGGAAGGCCGAGAAGAACAGCCAGAAGATGGAGTCCTCGATCTGTACCTTGGCTTGACGGATGCGCCGCAGGATGAACACGGCGGTACACAGGCTGCCGACCAGCAGCAGCACGCGCAGGGGGATACCGATCACCAGCATATCACAGACTCCTTTCGGGATAGGGGCGCGACACGTCGCGCTTGCGGAACCACTGGATGAGCAGGATGGACAGGCCCATCTTGATCATGTACTCCACCGAGCGGGCGAAATTCAGATAACTCTCGCCGGCGGTGCGCTCGGCCATCTCCACCTGCACTTCCTTCACCACAGCACCGTTTTTGATGAGATAGCTGATGGTGTCCGGCTCGGGGCCATAATTCAGGTTCTGGGCAAACTCGGTCAGCAGGCGGCGGTTGAACATCCGCATACCGCTGGTGGGGTCGCAGATGGCACGCCCGGTGGTCAGGCGGATGGCCCAGCTGATCAGGTAGCTGCCCAGCATCCGCAGGGTGCGGGGCTTCAGCACCGTGATGAACCGGCTGCCGATGACGATGTCCGCACCGTTCTCCAGCTCCTCCAGCATGGGAGCGATGTACTGGGGCAGGTGCTGGCCGTCGCCGTCAAACTGCATGGCGCAGTCGTAGCCGTGTTCGGCGGCGTAGCGCAGACCGGTCTGGAATGCGCCCGCCAGACCCAGGTTCACCGGCAGGTCGATGAGCCGGTAACCGCGGCGGCGGCAGATGGCGGCGGTGGAGTCACGGCTGCCGTCGTTGACCACCACATAGTCGTATTGGGGGTAGTTTTCAATGAGATTGTCCACCACCCGCTCGATGCTGCCTTCCTCGTTGTAGGCGGGGATGACGATGAGCAGTTTCTGCATGGGGCCCTCCTTTGGAAAGGGTGTTAGGGATGGGTTCAGGCATCGGGCAGCAGCTCGCACAGCCGCTGAGCCACCGCCTGCCAGGTGAAGTTCTGTTCCAGTCGCTCCCGGGTCAGACGGGCGGCCTGTTCGCGCCAGTCCGCATCCGCAAGGGCGTGCTCCAGCGCCGGGGCGATGGCCTCCGGGGTGGGGGCGTCCAACTGGATGCCGTAC
>JAFUQL010000080.1 GCA_017472375.1 Oscillospiraceae bacterium
GACCGGGTGGAGTGCGTGGAGTTTCTGGCCGGGGCTGAGGGGGCGCTGCGCCCGGTGATCTGTGGGGTCAGCGCCTTTGACACCGACGCAGATGTGCTGGCCGATCTGCTGTTGGAGCACAGCGGCGGCGAGGTGATCGACGAGGAGCGGGGGTATTCCCTCCAGTTCCCGGCCATCGGCATCGGGGTCTATCGGGAGACCACCCCCGCCGACGTGCAGCAGATGATCGGGGAGATGCAGGCGGACGGCATCCCCACCGAGGACAACGAGGACGTGGCCGCAGAGCTGCGCCGGGCGAGCCGCTGGGCCACCCTTGGTGCGGGCGTGGCGGGATACTACCGGCGCTGACCGCCCCGCAAAAAAACGGATGACCGGAGGAGATCGACCATGAGAAACAACGAAACAGCCACCACCATCGCCTGCCTGAAGCAGTGCGAGGAGGTGTTCGCCCCTGCCCACGCAGTTCTCTACATGGAGGAGCGGGAGGGTGGGCTCCTGTACCCGCGGGCGGCACAGCCCGGGGAGATCCCGCCCCATCTGCCGCAGGATCACGCGCAGGTGCGCGACCTTGCCGCACAGGGCTACGGCGCGATGCTGGATCTGGGTCTTCCGGAGGAGTACCTGTCCCACCCGGATCTGAGCGCGCAGGCGGACCGCTGCGAAGAGCTCAGCCCCGAGGAGTGCGCGCAATTCCTGCTGTTTGCCTTCCGGCTGCCTCTGCGCTATGGGCAGCAGGGCTTTTTTGCGCTGTGGCAGCGGGGCGTACTGCAGACCGCCGCGCGGCGGCTGCGGGTGCATCTGGAGCAGGAAAACTGAACCAAGCGAATGGCGGCGGGCACATGGCCTGCCGCTTTTTTTGTTTGAGGGGGCGCGGAAGGCGAAAGCACCTTTTTTTCGGGCGAGACCGCTACCAATTTATTGCGATTTTTGTTACACTTAATGTGGAATAAACCGGGGCGCGCGGTCCGCCCCTGATGCGCAAGCCCGCAGAATGACAAAGAAACAGGAGAAAACTGAATCATGCAGGAATTTCTGACTCGGGCGGGCTGCTTTGTGGCCATCATCGTTCTGGGCTACGCTTTGCGCGCCATCGGCTACTTTAAGGAGGGCGATTTCACCGTCCTCTCAAAGATCGTCATCCGCATCACGCTGCCGGCGGCCATCGTCACCAGCTTCTCCGGCAAGGAGATCGACCCTGCCATGCTGGCCATCGCCCTGATCGGCCTGGGCGCGGGCCTTGTGTACATGACCTTCGGCTTTGTGATGAACCTGCGGGGTACCCCCAAACAGAAGGCCTTCGGCATCATCAACACCGCCGGCTACAACATCGGCAACTTCACTCTGCCCTTTGTGCAGAGCTTCCTGGGCTCGGTGGGTGTCATCACCACCAGCCTGTTTGATGTGGGCAACGCCATGGTCTGCCTGGGCGGCAGCTACGGCGTGGCTGCCATGGTGCAGAACGGCGAGAAGTTCTCGCCTGCCCGCATTGCCCGTTCGCTGGCCAAGTCGGTGCCCTTCATGACCTATCTGATCATGCTCACCCTGAACCTGACCGGCATCTCCCTGCCCGGTGCGGTGGTGGACTTCGCGGGCATCATCGCCAACGCCAACGCCTTCATGGCCATGCTGATGATCGGCGTGGGCTTCAAAATGCCCGACCTGAGCCTGATGGGCAGCATCCTGAAGATCCTGGCGGTGCGCTATGCCTTTGCCGCTGCGGTGGCCGTGGGCTGCTACTTCCTGCTGCCCTTCGCGCTGGAGGTGCGCCAGGCGCTGGTCATTCTGGCCTTCAGCCCCATCGGTGCGGCGGCTCCCGCCTACACCGGCGATCTGGACAACGACGTGGGTCTGTCCTGCGCACTCAACTCCATGTCCATCATCTGCAGCATCGTCATCATCGTGACCCTGCTGCTGGTCATGCTGTAAACCTGAAAGCAAGGAGAACGCCATGCCCTCCCATTACGCCCATTACCGCTTTGGCCAGGCGGTGCGCGCCCGCTTGACCGGCGAGGCCCGCGCTGCCGTGGAGACCTTCCCGGAACTATACCTCATCGGCCTGTACGGGCCGGATGTGTTGTTCTACTACCGGGGCTACGGCAAGAACCCGGTGAACCGGCGGGGCTATGCCCTGCACGAGCGCACCGGCGCGGAGTTCTTCGGCCGTGCGGCGCAGGTCTTGGCGCGGCATCCCGGTGATGCAGCCTATCTGGCCTGTGCCTGCGGTCTGCTGTGTCACTTCGTGCTGGACAGCCGCTGTCACCCCTGTGTCAGCGCCGCCATGGAGCGGGACGGGGTGGGGCACATCGCCCTTGAGACCGAACTGGATCGGGCACTGCTGCTGGCGGACGGCCTTGACCCGGTGCGCACCCCGCTC
>JAFUQL010000081.1 GCA_017472375.1 Oscillospiraceae bacterium
AGCAAGTTCTTGTTTGTCAAGCACTTTTTTGATTTATTTTTTCAAGCCGTTCGTTCGGGCCGCTGTCGTTCGTGACAGCTTCGTTATAATACACCCTTTTTATTCGAAAGTCAACACCATTTTTCAAGTTTTTTTCAAAAAGTATGCCTTTCGATCTTCTGCACAGTTTCTTCCGCCCAAAGCGGCAAATTTTGACAACCTCCGGAACAGGCACTGCAAAGTTCCCCTGTGCCTTGCCATCCCCTGCGGAATCGGGTACAATGGTCGCAGAGAGACTTCTTACATTATAATATATAAATCAAAGGAGGCCCCATGATCCTGACCGTGAACGTGGGCAACACCCACATCTCCATCGGCGGCTATCAGGACGACCAGCGGGTGTTCAATGCCCGGCTGCGCACCAACCTGCAGTGCAGCTCTGACGAGTACGCCATCAAGCTGATGGACCTTCTGCGGCTGTACGAGGTACCCCGCAGCCGGCTGAACGGCGCCATCATCAGCAGTGTGGTGCCCGCACTGACCGGTGTGATGCTGGTCGCGCTGAACAAGTTGGCCCATATGAAGGTACTGACCCTTGGCCCCGGGCTGAAAAGCGGCCTGAACATCTGCATCGAGAACCCCACCCAGCTGGGCGGCGAACTGTTGGGCGGCGGCGTGGCCGCGCTGGCACTGGCTGAACCGCCCCTTCTGGTCATCTCGGCGGACACCGCCATCACCATGGTGGGCATCAACCGCAAGCGGCAGCTGGTGGGCGGGGTCATCCTTCCCGGGCCCCAGGTGTCCATGGCGGCGCTGGTGCGCGGTACCGCGCAGCTTCCCCAGGTGGACCTGCACGCACGCCCTAAAAGCGTTCTTGGCAGCAATACCGCCGCTTGCCTGCAGGCAGGCAGCGTTCTGGGCACCGCCGCCATGCTGGACGGTCTGATCGCCCGGTTCCGGGCCGAATTGGGTGACGACCTGACCGTGATCTCCACCGGCACCCTCTCGGCTGCAGTTCGGGAGAGCTGTGTCACCGAGATCCACCATGAGCCCGGGCTGATCCTGGACGGCCTGTATGCCATCTGGCAGCGCAACAGTCGCTGACCCCACACTCAACAGAACACGCCCCGAGCCTGCGGCCCGGGGCGTGTTTTTTGTTATGCTTTTTGGAGGGATGCGGTGTCCTTCCCCTGGTTTTCCGCCTTCGGCTGCAGATGGGCGCCGTCATAGCACATCACCGCATACTTCAGCCGCTCGTCGATCGTGGCCAACGTCCGGTTAAAGATCGCCAGCTCCTCCGGTGGGATGGTCGCCCGCACGAACTGGTGGATACGCCCCACCTGCTCGGCCACCTCCCTGGCAGCCTCTCTCCCCTTGACCGTCAGGCCGTAGCGGCCCCGGTATGCAGTTGCACCCATAGAGCGCACATACCCCCGCAGTGCCAGATGCCGCACCACACGGGACACCTGCGCCTTATCCATATCCATCTGCCGGGCAAGTTCCATTTGGGTCACGCCCTCCGGCTGCTCCAGCAGGCAGCACAGGCAGACGGTGTGCGCCGCTGACAGATCGTATTTCTCCATCCCGGTGGTTTTCAGCCGCTGGATGGAGCGGGTAATGCTGGTGAGCCTCACAAGAAACACTTCCAGATTTGTTTGAGCCATGCTTCGGCCCTCCTTTTTTGATGGATCCCGCCCTGCCGCACAGTGCGATACCACATCACAGGGTTTCCGTTCCCAGTATAGCAAACTCGCGCAAAGATTTCATCCCCCATCCGCGCCCATATGGCGGCTGACTTTTCGCCGTGCTATAATGAAACAGAATAAAACTGCAATCGACAAACTGGAGGGACCGCTATGTGGAAGGACTGTAAACCATTGCAGGAGCACATCGTCGCACTGCGCCGTGCACTGCATCAGGTGCCTGAGATGGGGCTGGATCTGCCCGAGACCTGCGCCATCGTGCGGGCCGAACTGGACCGGCTGGGCATCCCCTACATCACCTCAGCACAGGACAGCGGTCTGATCGCCACCATCAAGGGCGGACGGCCGGGCAAGCGGGTGGCTCTGCGGGCGGATATGGATGCACTGCCCATCACCGAGGCCACCGGCCTGCCCTTCGCCTCCCGGCATGAGGGGCTGATGCACGCCTGCGGCCACGATGCCCACACCGCCAT
>JAFUQL010000009.1 GCA_017472375.1 Oscillospiraceae bacterium
CCCCGCATCTCCGAATATCTGGAGCGCATCTCGGATGCCACCACCAATATGAACGAGATGATCTCGGAGATCCTGTATGAGGAGCGCAAATCCGAGGTGCCCACCGGCGAACTGCTGAACACCGCGCTGGCCAATGCGGCCATCCACATCCCGCCAGACATCATCCGCTACACCAACGACTGCCCCGGCCGTCCAGTGCTGTGCAACCGGGTGCGGCTGGCCCGGGCCATCGCCAACACGCTGGACAATGCCTACCAGGCGCTGCGCTCCGGCGAGGGGCACATCGACCTGACCGTGGAGGGGCTGACCGAACAGCACCGCATCCGCATCACCGTGCTGGACAACGGCATCGGCATGACCGACGAGGAACTGTCCCGCATCTGGGATCCGGGGTTCTCCCGCAGCAAATCCACCGGGCTGGGCATGAGCTTCATCCGGCAGGTGGTGGAAGCCCACGGCGGCACCATCCGGGTGCAGAGCCGAAAGGGCCTCGGCACCGCAGTGACCATCGAATTGGAGGAATACACCCATGGATGAGACCAAAACCATTCTGGCCATCGACGACAACCCGGACATCCTGTACACGCTGGAACAGATCTGCACCTTCCGGGGCTGGCGCATCCTGACGGCGCTGAGCTGGGCGGCCGCCAAACCGCAACTCACCGCCGAGCCCATCGACGTGATCCTTGTGGACTACCACATGCCCGGCGCCGACGGTGTAGATGCGGTTCGCGGTATCCGCCGGGTACTGCCGGACGTGCCCATCATCGTGCTGACCTGTGAGGAGCGGGGCAGCGTCATGCAGCGGTTCCTGGATGCAGGCGCCAACGACTACGCGCTGAAGCCCATCAAGGCACTGGATCTGATCTCCCGCATTCAAGTGCACCTGCAGTACCACGCCCGCAGCCGCTACTACACCAACCACGAAAAGGGCATCAGCGCCTCCACCATGCAGACCATCCTGGACTTTCTGGAGGCGCAGGCGGGCTTTCTGGATGCGGAGGAGATCGCGGAGCAGACCGGCGTAAAGAAAAAGACGCTGTACCGCTATCTGAGCAACTTGCAGCAGCACGGTCGGCTTCAGGTGCAGCAGGCCTACGGCGACACCGGCCGCCCCCGCACCCTCTACCGCCTGAAGCGCTGACCCGTGTGCCCCGCACCATGTGAGAAAAATGAGAAATAGAATGTTCAGCCCGCTGTGCCTCTGCTAGTATAGAATCGGAGAGGTAGAAGCACATCCCCCCACCAAGGGGCGACCCACGAGGAGAAATTTCGTGACTATGATGAAAAAACTGCTCTCCCTGCTCACCGCGCTGGCACTGGCGCTGTGTGCGTCGGCCTGCGGCGGCTCGTCCACCCTGCCCGCAGCCGAAGGCTCTTTGTAGAATTCGCGGCCCTCTGCGAATGTAGTGTATACCAAATCAGCCAATGCACCCGGGTAGGAAAAGACAGCCAGCAACAACAGATCTTCCATATACTCACCCCTTTGTGAAATCATAGCACACTTTTACAATCCAGTCAACAACCCCGAACAACGGTATCAATTTCCACCAGTATCACATTTCATTCCACCCCCGTAGCAGAAACACAAAAGCCCGGGAAGCCTTGATAAATCGGGCTTTCCGGGCTTTCTGCATCGCAGGTATCTAAAGTAGCGTCAAAAATTCAGGGTATAGGTACAAATACCTTCCCAAGGAGGTTTTCACCATGCGCGCAC
>JAFUQL010000082.1 GCA_017472375.1 Oscillospiraceae bacterium
CTGCTGCCGCTGCCGCCCAGGTGGCCGGGTATTGATAGTCATAGAAGACCTGTGTGGTCTTGCCTGCCATCGAAGATGCGATCCATGTGCCGACCGGTGTCACAACGAGCGCCCCGATGACTCCGCATAGAAAGATCACCTTGCGGACACGGGGTGCCACAGGATATTCATTCAAATAATACCCGAGAACAAAAAAGCCGGAAAAGCCCATCACGGCCTGCACACTCACCCAGTTGATCCAATGCTGTATGTACCCGCCGCCCCACGGAAAATCCGCAAGCATGGGCAGCACACTGGAAAACACAAAAGACAAGGCAAGGAGGTACTCCATGCACGACCGGTCGCCTGTGATCTTTCGCAGGATCGGCGTGACCAGATACAGGCCGCAGATCATGGGAAGGAACCACAGATGATACTTGCTGAATACCACTCCGTCAAAGAGCCACTTTATCGTTATTTCATTTGTTCTTCCGCCAGCGACCGCAGAAACAATATTGCAGATCTGATAAACTACAGCCCAGAAAACGCAGAGCCTTGCCATCTTAAAGATATTCCGCTTAAACAGCTCGGGAATCGCGCACTCACGCCTCGGGTCGAGAAAAAACACGCCGGAGACCATCACGAACAGCGGCACACAGCAGCGGATCGCGCTGGAGTAGATGTTGTGTATCCACCAGTTCACACTGCCTACATCTGCTCGCAGATAATTCATATCTGCCACATGGACCATGATCACGAACAGTCCCGCGATGAGACGGATCGCATCATAGTTCCAGTTCCTTGCCGTTTTTTCAAGGCTGCTTTTTTGCATTTCTGCCTGCACTGATATGACCTCCCTTTATAGCGAGATGGCTTTTCAAGCATTGTCATTTTTTTCAGCGCTGTTTGCATTCACGATGGCCTCGCCGGCCTCCATGGTGGCCTTGTAGCGGGCTTTGAGGATCTCAAAGTCCTGCTCGGCACTGCCGCGGGCGAATTTGTACAGGAAGGCCGCCCCGGCCGCGGCCAGCAGCGCCACCAGCACCGCCAGCGCGATGCAGTAGCCCATGGCGCTCTCCAGCGGAACTGCGCTGTTGACTTCCATCTGCCCGGCCAGCAGATACAGGCCCACGGTGGAGCCCTCCGCCGCCTGAATGGCATTCCAGAAGCGCAGGGTATCGCTGCCCAGCAGCAAAGCTGCCAGCAGGCACATCACCGCGCCGAACAGATTTTGTTTGCGTGTATAAGGCATAGTGTCATCCTTTTTGTTCAGCAGCTCTCCCAGTCGTCCCCGGAACCGCCCTCCAGCCAGTCGCTGATGGCCTCCCGCACGGTGCGGGGGGCAAACCCCCGGCGGCACAGGGCGGCGTACACCGCATCCCGCTTGCCGGCGGCCAGTTTGGAACCGTAGCTGCGCTCCAGCAGGCGGTCGATCTCCTCCCGCTCGTCCTCGTCGGCGTAGACTTCGTCCAGTGCGGCGGCGGCGATGTCCCGGTCCACGCCCTTCTCGGCCAGCACCCGCTCGGCTTCCCGCCGGGACTTGTGCCGCCCTTTGAGGCCCGCAGCCTTGCGCAGAGCGAACTGCTCATCGTCCAGCAACTCCAGCCGCACCATCTCGGCCACGGCGCGGGCGCTGGTCTCACGGTCAAATTTCAGGCACAGCTTGCGGTACAGCTCCTGCTCGCCGTAGAGCCGCAGAGACAGGTACTGCAGCGCCTTGTCCTTGGCCTTGCGGTCGTCGCTGCGGTGCTGCAGCTCGTCCAGCTGTGCGTCGGTCAGGGTATCCCCCTCGGCCACGCCGCTGAGAAAATAGGTTTCGCTGTCCACCGAGAACAGGAATCCCTGCTCGCAGTGCAGAGAGTACCGCCCCAGCTTGGTCTGGCGGATGCAGGTGATGGTCGCGGGCATTTAGTCCTCCACCATGATGTCCAGATCCGCCTCACTGGCAGCCGCGCGGCTCGCACGGACGGCGGGCGCAGGGGCCTCCTCCTTGGCGGGCGCAGCAGGGGCGGGCGCGGGGGCGCCCTTTTTCACCTTGCCGGCCTTGCCGCCCAGACGGTCGGCGTTGGCACGCACCTGTGCCTCGATCTCGTCCATCAGCTCGGGGTGTTCCTTCAGATACAGCTTGGAGTTATCGCGGCCCTGACCCAGACGGGTCTCTTTGTAGTTGAACCAGGCACCGCTCTTCTTCACGATGTCCAGCAGGACAGCCAGATCCAGGATCTCGCCCACCTTGCTGATGCCCTCGCCGAACATGATGTCGAACTCAGCCTCCTTGAAGGGGGGCGCTACCTTGTTCTTCACCACCTTGGCGCGGGTGCGGTTGCCGATGAAGGAGCCGGAGGCATCCTTCAGGCCCTCGATGCGGCGCACGTCGATGCGCACGCTGGAATAATACTTCAGAGCGCGGCCGCCTGCGGTGACCTCGGGGTTGCCGTAGATGACGCCCACCTTCTCGCGCAGCTGGTTGATGAAGATGGCCACGGTGCCGGTCTTGCCGATGACGCCGGTGAGCTTGCGCAGGGCCTGGCTCATCAGGCGGGCCTGCAGACCCACATGGCTGTCGCCCATCTCGCCCTCGATCTCGGCCTTGGGCACCATGGCGGCCACCGAGTCGATGACGATGGCATCGATGGCGCCGGAGCGCACCAGCGCCTCGCAGATCTCAAGGGCCTGCTCGCCGGTGTCCGGCTGGCTCACCAGCAGGCTGTCGATGTCCACACCCAGCGCACGGGCGTAGTCGGGGTCCAGGGCGTGCTCCACGTCGATGAAGGCCACCTCGCCGCCCTTCTTCTGGGCTTCGGCCAGCACGTGCAGCGCCAGGGTGGTCTTGCCGCTGGACTCGGGGCCATAGACCTCCACCACGCGGCCGCGGGGCATGCCGCCCACGCCCAGCGCCAGATCCAGACCCAGACTGCCGGTGGAGATGGAATCCACCTGCATGGCGGCGTTGGAGCCCAGCTTCATCACCGCGCCCTTGCCGAACTGCTTCTCGATCTGGGCCAGCGCGGTCTCCAGCGCGGCCTTCTTATCCTGCGCGCCCTCCTTGCGGGTGGGGGTGGGCACGGTATTCTTCTTGTCTGCCATTGATTCTCTCCTCCATGGCGGGGCCTTTTCCGGCCGCCGTCCGGTATTTTCCGGGGCTTTGCCCCTCGTTCTGTTCACCCATATTATACACAGAAGCGGGGCATTTTACAATTGAAAGCGGAACGGTTTCAGTCCCATAAACGGGACGTTCAAGGGCGTTTTGCCGCAGCGCCCCGGGGCCGTCCCTCCAGGTCCTTCAGGATGGTCACTTCCGTCCAGCCGGCCTGCTCCAGAATGGCCTTCACAGCCTCCCACTGCAGCCAGCCGAACTCCGCCACCAGCCAGCCGCCGTGCTTGACCAGCGGCAGGTAGGCTTCGGCGATGTGCCGGTAGAACCGAAGTCCGTCCACACCGCCGTCCAGTGCCATGGCCGGCTCGAAGCGTACCTCGGCCTGCAGCACCAGCATCTCATCGGCGGTCAGGTAGGGGGGGTTGGTGACGATCAGATCGAAGCTCTCTTCCGCCTTGCCCTCCTGCCAGGTGAACGCATCCCCTTCCTCCACGATCAGGGCGGGATGCTCCTCGCTGAAGCCCTCCAGCGCGCCGGCGGCGTTCTTCTTCAGCCACACCAGCGCCTCGGGGCTCTTTTCCACCGCGGTCACCGCGGCGGCGGGCACGAACTTCTTCACGCCCAGGCCCAGGCAGCCGCTGCCGGCGCACAGGTCCAGCACGGCGGGGGCTTCCACCGCCTTTGCCTTCTCGATGGCGGCCAGGCAGACCGGTTCACTGTCCGCGCGGGGGATCAGTACGCCCTCGCCCACCTGCACCTCAAAGTTCAGGAAGGGCCACTTCCCCGCCAGATACTGCAGGGGGTACCGCTCGAAGCGGCGGGCAGCCAGGGTCACCAGCTGAATGACCTCCTCCTCGGTGAGGGGATCCTGCCGCACATAGGGGTCCTCGCCGGTCACCATGCGCACCAGTTCCCGGGCATCAAAGTTGGCATCCGGGCAGCCGTTGGACTGGAGCATACCGGCCACCAGCTCCATGCCCATGCGGGGGGGCATGCCCACCAGAAACTCGCCGAAGCCCTCCAGACCCTCTGGCATTCTCGATTCGTTTACCATATACAATCCTCCGGTTTCTCGGGCAGCACCGGCGTCACCGCCGCGATGGCTACCTCCAGCATGGAATCATCGGGTTCAAAGGTGGTCAGGCGCTGCATCCACAGGCCGGGGGCGGAAAACGCCCGGGTGAACAGGTTGTCGTACCGGCCCGCCAGCATGATCAGCTCGTAGCTGATGCCCATGACCACCGGCAGCAGCAGCAGCTTGCCCGCCACGCGGATGAGCAGGTTGTCCCAGCTCAGGAAGGCATTCACAAAGACGCTCACCAGCAGCACCAGGATCATAAAGCTGGTGCCGCAGCGGGGGTGGAAGCGGCTGTGCTTGCGGATGTTCTCCACGGTCAGCTCCTCGCCGGCCTCATAGCAGGCGATGGTCTTGTGTTCAGCGCCGTGGTACTCGAACACCCGATGGATCTCCTTCATGCGGGTACACAGGGCCAGATAGGTGATGAACACCACGATCTTCATGGCGCTCTCCAGCGCCACCTTCGCCATGTCGGGCAGGGTCACAAAGCGCCCCAGCAGGCCCACCACAAAGGCGGGCACCGCCATGAACAGCAGGATCGCCAGCACAACACCCAGCACGCCGGCCACGCCCATCAGGGCCTTCTCGAACTTCTCGCCCAGCTTGTCCATGAGCCACTTCTCCAGCTTGGAGGGTTCCTCCTCGAAGTCCTCACCCATGCTGATCTCTGCCGAGTACATCAGGTACTTGTAGCCGGAGATGAAGTTGTCGATCATGTTCAGCATGCCCCGCACAAAGGGCATCTTGTGCCACACCCGGCTGACCACCTCCTCGTGCTTCAGCACGATGTTGCCCTCCGGGTCGCGCACGGCAACGCAGATCCTGCCGTTGCCCTTCATCATAATGCCCTCCATCAGGGCCTGGCCGCCCACTCGGGTGCGGAAACACTCCTTCGGTTTTTCCATTCTCGCTCCTTTTAGTCGTTTACTCACAGTATATTTTATTCAAAATTTCACAAATCGGAAATCAAGTTTCTCCGTTCAGCCGGCGAAGCTCGGGCTGGTACAGGGGCAGACGGATCTTGGCGGTGGTACCTGCCCCCAGTTCGCTCTCCAGGTCCAGCGTGCCGTCCAGCGCGGTGACGATCTCCTCGGCCACCGCAAGGCCGATGCCGCTGCCCCGCACTGCGTTTTTGCCCTTGAAGAACTTCTGCTTCACGCTCTCCAGATCCTCGGGTGCGATGCCGCGGCCCTCGTCCCGGATGAGAACGTAGACGTTCTCACCGTCCTGCAGCAGCTCCAGCGTGATGGCCCCGCCGGGATTCGAATACTTGATGGCGTTGTCCAGCAGATTGATGAACACCTGCCGCAGCCGCCCGGCGTCCGCCCACACAGGCAGGGGCAGTTCCGGCTCGTCGTACACAAGGCGCAGGCCTTCCTGGGTCATGCGGGCCTCCACGAACAGGGCCGCATCGGTCAGCTCGGCCACCAGGTCCAGGACCTGGCAGTTCAGCTTCAGGCCGTTCTGCAGGCGGGAGAAGTTCAGCAGCTCCTCCACCATGTCATACAGGCGGTCGGTCTCCCGGCCGATGATGGCCAGACCCTTGCGGTAGTTGTCGTCCTCCGGGTCGCGCAGGGCCGCCACCGTCTCCACCCAGCCGCGGATGCTGGTGAGCGGGGTGCGCAGCTCATGGCTCACCGAGGAGATGAACTCGTTTTTCAGACGCTCGGTCTTGGAGAGGTCCTCCGCCATCTGGTTGATGGTGCGACACAGCCGGCCGATCTCGTCTGCGGCGCCGCTGTCCGGCAGGCGCACGTCCAGGCTGCCCTGTGCGATCTGGGTGGCCATCTGCTCCACACGGTTCAGCGGCACCACGATGGAACGCACGAAGAACAGCCCCGACCACAGCGACACACCGAAGATGACCGCCACCACCCCAAGGCTCATCCACGCAAGGCTGGAGAGCTGCTCATCCACCAGGGTCAGGCTGGTGACCATGCGCAGGGCGGCCACGTCCTCGGCCTGGTAGGGGGCCAGCACGGTCACGGCCAGCACCTTTTCGCCGGCGGCACTGCGGTAGGTGGCCTCGCCCCGGCCGTCCGGGCCGGTCATGGCCTGGTGGAAATCCTCCATCTGTGCCGGATCTGCCGCCATACCGCTGGAGGAGGCCAGCACCTGGCCCTCGCTGTCCAGCAGGGTGAACTCAAATTTGTCCTTCTCATCGAACTGCTCCACCATGCGGCGCAGTGCAGCGCTGCGCTGCTGGCTGTCGGTGGTCTGCTCGTTGCCGGTGTACATCTTGAGCTGGCCGCTGATGGAGGAGAACCGGCTGCTCACCGCCTGTTTGGCGGCACTGTAGTAGTTGGAGTAGTTCAGGTACAGGAACAGCCCCTCTGCCACAATGAGGGCCAGCATGGTGATGAACAGGCTGTTGCGCACCCATTTCTTGGTGATGCTGTTCACACAGCGCCCTCCTTTCGGTCAGCACCCGGTCAAAGCCGCCGGGCGGTCAGGCGTTCCAGCGGTAGCCGTAGCCCCACACGGTGAGGATGTGCTCCGGGCTGGAGGGGGCATCCTCGATCTTCATGCGCAGGCGGCGGATGTTCACATCCACGATCTTCACATCGCCGTAGTAGCTGGGGCCCCACACGCCCTCGAGGATCTTTTCGCGCACCAGCGCGGTGCCGGGGTTCTGGAAGAACAGCTCCATGATCTGGAACTCCACCTGGGTCAGGTCGATGGGACGGCCGCTCTTGTACAGGATGCGGCTCTTCTGGTCCAGCACGAACTGGCCGCTCACCAGCCGGCTCTCGCCCTCGTCGGCAGACTGGGGGCGGCTGCGGTTCACCCGGCGGCACAGTGCCTCGATGCGGGCCAGCAGCTCGCTGACACTGAACGGTTTGGTCATATAATCGTCTGCGCCGATGGACAGGCCGCGGATCTTGTCCTCCTCCAGTCCCTTGGCGCTCAGGATGATGATGCCGATGTTGTCGTCGTCCCGGCGGATGGTCTCACACAGGGAAAAGCCGTTCATGCCGGGCAGCATCACGTCCAGCACAGCGGCTGCACAGGGGCCTTCGGCCGCCAGCCGCTGCAGACCGCGCTCGGCGCTCTCCGCCTCCAGCACCTCCCAGCCGGCCATACGCAGGTTCAGGGCGATGAGCTCGCGGATGCTGCTCTCGTCCTCCACCACCAGTACCTTCCTCATGGGTCGCTCCCTCCTGTTCTCTTGGTCGTCCTCCGCAGTGCGCCCGCAGGCGCGGCTGCATGTTCTATTCTAATCGAAGAATGTGTATTTTTCATGGCCGCGGGCGGTCCTTTTTCCCATCCTGCGGCGCCTGTCCCGTCACAGCAGGGTCAGCCAGGCGGCGACCTGCTCCCGGTAGAAGGACGGGATGTCCTCGCCGGCGCGGATGCCCACCTGCAGAGTACCCACGGTGGCCGCACGCCGGTAGCCGGCGGGGGCCTCATCCAGCGGGGTGATCCGCAGGGACAGATACAGCTTCGCGCCGTCCAAACTGCGCACCTCCCAGCCGTCCTCAGCGGCGCCCTCGGTGAGCATCACCCCGCCCTTCCACTCG
This sequence comes from Oscillospiraceae bacterium, assembly GCA_017472375.1. Taxonomy (GTDB): domain Bacteria; phylum Bacillota; class Clostridia; order Oscillospirales; family Ruminococcaceae; genus SFJ001. Next base: position 7,676 of record JAFUQL010000082.1, read on the forward strand.
TCGGGCAGGGCCAGGTAAAAGCCGTACTCGCTGTCCAGCACGCCGAAGCTGCTGGCCTCGCTGCCGGGCAGGGAGAAGTCCCACCATTCCACAAAGGCCAGACGGCGCTCCTGTCCGCCGGAGACGGTACCGCCCTCGTCGGGCGCAAGCTGCACCGGGATGTCCACCCGGCGGTCGCCGTCGATGTCGGTGCTGTGCAGGCTGGCATAGGTGCGGCGGGTGCGGTCGTACAGCTCCCCGGCGCTGATGAGCCGGGCAAGCGCGCCCTCCTCCGCATCGTAATACAGCAGGTCACTGGCCAGCGCATCGCCCGCGCCGCCGGTCCAGCCGTCCACCACAAGGCAGCGGCCGCCGCCCACGCCCCGGCCGGAATACAGCCCCGCGCAGCTTGTGAAGCGGCCCTCGGCCAGCTCCAGCTCCTGCACCGGGCGGTAGCCGTCCTCCTGCCACAGCAGCAGTTTCAGGGTGGGGGTACCCGGGGTGATCAGGATCAGGCTCTGCACGCCGGTGCCGGTGATGTCCTCCAGCACATACTCGGCGTAGCCCTCCTGCAGCACGGTGGACAGGGTCCGGTCGGCATAGCGGTACACCGCCAGATACCGGTCGCCCAGTGCGCTGCCATAGCCCACCAAAAGCTGGGTGCCGGCGGTGCCTTCCAGGCTGGCGGTGTCCACGCTTTCCACGGAAGGCGCCAGCCCTTCCACCTCCTGCGTCACCACCCAGTCGTCCCCGCTCTGCTCCAGAATGGCCACATGGGCGTTCTGGCCCTTGGAGGGGCTGGCATACAGCACCGCCGCATCTTCGCTTCCGTCGCCGTCCCAGTCGCCAAACAGGAAGGGCGAGGGCGCATCGCCGGTGGCCGGATACTTGAGCTGGGCGGACTCGCCCAGATAGCCGTTCAGCGCCTGCTGTACCTGGCTGTACCGGCCGGAGAGCTGAGGCGCACGAAGCAGATCTTCCACGCCGTGGCCGGCGCCGCAGCCGCACAAAAAGGCCGCCGCAAGGCCGAGGGCCAGCAGTTTGATCCGTTTCATGGCGGCACCTCCCCTGCGCATGGAATTCCGGGCGATATTTAATTTATTATATCACGAAAGCAGGGCGATTCCAATAGTCATCGAGACCGCCCCGGCCCCGAACCCGGCGGCGGCCCTGCGGGGGCCGCTCAGCTCCAGCGCCGCTGGCACGAGCTGAGCCAGGCTGACCCACAGCATGATGCCGCCCGTCAGCACCAGAAGTCCGTTCAGAAAGCCGGCGGTGAGCATCCCCTGCAGAAGCCCATAGGCCAGCAGCGCACCCGCCGGCTCTGCCAGCCCTGCCGCAAAGGCTGCACCGACTGCCTTGGTTCGGCTGTGGGTGGCGTAATAAAGGGGCAGCGCCGTGGCAATGCCCTCAGGCAGGTTGTGGATGGCCACCGCCGCCGCCAGCCGCAGCCCCAGCCGAGGGTCCTCCATGCCGGCAAAGAGGGTCAGCACCCCTTCGGGCAGATTGTGCAGCAGCAGCGCTGTGCCGGTGGTCAGTGCGGTGCGCAGCGCCCCCGCCCGCTGTGGGTCTGCCCCCAGGCGGGGCTCCGGGATGCATCGCTCCATCAGCGCAGCCACCACCATGCCGGCACACAGCAGGCTGGCCAGGGCAAACCCTGCCGAGGCAGGCCCCAGCGCCCGCCGGTAAAACCCCAGCGCCGAGGGCAGCAGGTCGGCCAGGCTCACGGCGGTCATCACCCCGGCGGCAAACCCCATGGCCGCGCCCAGTGTGCGCCCGCCGGGCTGCCGCACCAGGCAGAGCAGACCGCCTGCCCCGGTGGCCAGTCCCGCCAGGGTGGTGTAAAACAGCGCTGTTCCCAGTGCCGGTTCAATGTGTATCATGGCATCATCGCCCCTTTGCATCAGACTTGGGGCAGACGCAGTCTCCCCCACTGTCTGCATATGCACGAAGGCGACAGTTTGAGCACCGGGGCACAAAAAATACCCCTGCCGGACACTCGGCAGAGGCATTCACAGTTCTACATTATTATATAGGGACAGGCTCACTCGCCGCTCTCACCGGCCAGCAGCTTCACAGCGCGGCTGGTGCCCAGGCGGTCGGCCCCCAGGGCGATGAACCGCTCCATGTCCTCCACGGTGGAGATCCCGCCGGCAGCCTTGATCCTGCAGCGGCCCTTTACACAGCGGGCAAACAGCGCCACGTCCTCAAAGGTGGCGCCCCCGGTGGAAAACCCGGTGCTGGTCTTGATGTAGTCGGCACCGGCCTCGGGCACAAGGTCGCACATCCGATCCTTCTCTTCCTCGGTGAGCAGGCAGGTCTCGACGATGACCTTCAGGACCTTATCCCCCACCGCCTGCTTTACTGCGGCGATGTCGGCGCGCACATCATCGTACCGGCCCTCTTTCAGCCAGCCCACATTGATGACCATGTCCACCTCGTCGGCGCCGTTGGCCACCGCAGTCTTTGCCTCAAAGCACTTGGATGCAGTGTCCATGGCGCCCAGAGGGAAGCCCACCACGCAGCACACCGCCACCCCGCTGCCCGCCAGATATTCGGCGGCCGGCTTCACATAGCAGGTGTTGATGCACACCGAGGCGGTGCGGTACCGCATGGCCTCATCGCACAGCGCCTGCACCTGCGGCCAGGTGGCCTCGGGCCTGAGCAGGGTGTGGTCCACCCGGGCCAGGATCTCCGCGCGGGTCACTGGTAGGTGCCCTCCATCTTGCAGTGCTTGCACACCCGGGCACGGTGCAGGCCGATCACGCTGAACACGATGCCGGTAATGGACACCACAGCGCCCACGATGCCCAGGATCAGCCCGGTGATGCGGAATGCGAAACCATCGACTCTGTTTTTCATGGAAAAAGCCCTCCTTGCGGCGAAGTTATTTTGGAAAGACCGATCACTTTTTCTTGAAGATGAGCAGCTTGCTGAACACATAGTTCAGCACCACCACCACCACGTTGGCCAGCACCTTTACACCGAAGCCCCACAGAGCCAGGTACTGCGCGGGCACCAGCGCAGGGCCGACCAGGTTGCCGCCCACGAACATGATGACCGCATCCACCACCAGCGTACCCAGGCGGCAGGTGACGAACTTGACGAACTCCTGCCATGCCTCACGGCCAGTGGTGCGGCTCCGGAACACCCAGGTCCGGTTCGTGGTGTAGGCAAACAGGATGCAGATGATGTTGTTCAGCACGTTGCCCCAGCTGTTGGCCGCCTCGTAGCCGCACAGGGCGTTGAACAGCATATACAGAACGATGTTCAGCAGGGTGGCCAGGCCGCCGAAGAACAGGTAGGTGATGGGCTCGCGGTAGCGGACCCACAGCCTGCGCAGAGTTTCCATCATGTGGATGTGTCCTCATTTCACGGATAAGTTTCCGGCGGGCAGGCCGCCGTTTGTGTCCAGTATACCACAGGCGCGGCGGCTTTTCCACCGCAACCGTGGCCGTGTGTGGAAAATTAACCTCGTGTACACATTCTGGACAAACCCGCCGCAGCCAATGCACAACAAAAACGCCCCGGGTGCTCTCGCACGCCGGGGCGTTTCTGACTGTTATGGTTTTAAGGTCTCAAAAGACGCTTACTCGGCGTCGTTCAGAGCCTTCATGGACAGGCTGATGCGCTTCTTGTCGAAGTCCACATCCAGCAGCTTGACGCTGACCTCGTCGCCGACCTTCAGCACGTCGCC
>JAFUQL010000083.1 GCA_017472375.1 Oscillospiraceae bacterium
AGCCCCGGGAGGGCTGGGCCGAGGCCGCCGCACTGCCCTGCGAGCGCCGCGCTGCCCTGCCGCCCCGGGTCGAGCAGGTGCGCAGCTACATCCAGGAGCACTTCTGCGAGGAGCTGAGCCTGGAGGACATCGCCAATGCCTGCGACATGAGCAAGTACTACCTGTGCCATGTGTTCAAGGAGAACATGGGCATCTCGGCCTTCAACTACCTGATCTGGCTGCACATGGAGGAGGCCCGCCGTCTGCTGGCCACCACCAGCCTGAAGGTCGCCCAGGTGGGCCTGCAGGTGGGCTACTCCGACCCCAATTACTTCATCACTGCCTTCAAAAAGCAGGAGGGGATGACCCCTACCGAGTACCGCATCGGCCAGCGGAGCCGTCTGGCTGCCGCAGAATGACCGGCTGACCGCCGGCATTGACCGGAACCCCGCCGCCCCGTGCCATAAATCCTGTGGCACGGGGCGGTTATTGTGTAGCTTCTGCGCATGGACAGCGCCCGCCGGTTCGGGGTATAATGGTCGTACGGTGCGGCCCGCCGGTGCGGGCACAGCCTGTCCGGATCACCATGCACAAGCGGGGCAGAAGGGCCCCGCAGGAGGGAAAGGGAACCATACCATGATGAATTCTCCTGCACAGATCGCAGAAAATTACCGCGCCATCGGCAAGGGCAAGGCGAATCTCCCCACCGGGCGGCTGCTGGCGCTGGCCATTATGGCGGGTGCATACATCGCGCTGGCCGGCGTGGGCGCCGCCTGTGCCGCCGTCACGGTGGAGAGCGCTTCGGCGGCAAAGCTCATCAGCGCCTGCATCTTCCCGGCCGGCCTGGCCATGGTGCTGCTGGCCGGCAGCGAGCTGTTCACCGGCAACTGTATGCTGTCGCTGCCGCTGGCCACCCGGGACATCACCCTGCCCCAGCTGGTGCGAAGCTGGGTGATCGTCTACCTGGGCAACATGGTCGGCGCGATGGCCGTGGCGTGGATGGCCTCGGCCAGCCACACCTATGCCCTGTTCGGCGGAGCCTTTGCCCGCAGCGTGGTGAGCACCGCCGCCGCCAAGTGTACCCTGAGCTTCGGGGATGCCTTCCTGCGGGGGGTGCTGTGCAATCTGCTGGTCTGCCTTGCGGTGTGGATCAGCTTTGCCGCCAGGGACGTGGCCGGCAAGATCGCCGGGCTGTATTTCCCCATCCTGCTGTTCGTGGTGTGCGGCTACGAGCACTGCGTGGCCAACATGTACTACATCCCCGCCGGCTTGTTCGTGCTGGGGGATGCCGCCTACACCGAGGCGGTGGCCGGCCTGACCAGCCTGCCCACCTGGGGCGGCTTTGCGGCCAACCTGCTGCCGGTCACTCTGGGCAACATCGTGGGCGGCGCGGGTCTGGCGCTGGTGTACTGGTACATCTATCTGAAGGGCCGCAAGGACGGCTGACCTGTGGACGAACAGCCCCCGCGGGCTGATAAACAGACGAACTACCGAAAGGAGCGAGCCTATATGAACGAGATCCTTGTGGTCGTGGACATGCAGAAGGACTTCATCGACGGTGCGCTGGGCACCCCCGAGGCGCAGGCCATCCTGCCCGGGGTGGTGGCGTACACCCAGGGTTTTGAGGGCCGCGTGGTGTTCACCCGCGACACCCACACCGAGGACTACATGAACACCCAGGAGGGCAGCCGCCTGCCGGTGCCCCACTGCATCCAGGGCACCCCCGGCTGGCAGCTTGCCCCCGCGCTGCAGGCCATCGCGGATGAGAAGGGCTGCCCGGTGTTCGACAAGCCCACCTTCGGCAGCACGGCGCTGGCCCACTGGCTGGCCGCCGAGCAGGCCAAAGCGCCCATCGACCGGGTGGTGCTGGTGGGCCTTTGCACCGACATCTGTGTCATCTCCAACGCGCTGTGCATCAAGGCGGCCCTGCCCGAGGTGCCGGTGGCGGTGGTGGCCGGCTGCTGCGCCGGCGTGACCCCCGCCAGCCACGCAAACGCCCTGGAGGCCATGAAGATGTGCCAGGTGGACGTGCTGTAACCGGATTTTCAACAAAAAATGCCGCGGCCGGTGAAAAAGGCCGCGGCATTTTTGTTGACAAATCACTCTACAGGTTGTAGACTGTAATTGGTCTACAAGATGTAGAGCAAAAACACAGACGAAACAGGAGGGATGCCCCGTGGCAGACTATCATTTGGCCGAGACCGAGGCGAAATTTGCAGAACTGATCTGGGCCAGCGAGCCCATTCCCTCGCGGGAGCTGGTGAAGCTGAGCGAGAAGGAGCTGGGCTGGAAGAGCACCACCACCTACACGGTGCTGCGCCGCCTGTGTGACCGGGGCCTGTTCCGAAACGAGCAGTCGGTGGTCACCTCGCTGGTCAGCCGGGCGGAGTTTCAGGCAAAGCGCAGCCGCCGCTTTGTGGAGGACACCTTCGGCGGTTCGCTGCCGGGGTTTTTGGCGGCCTTTATGGGCGGCGAGCGGCTGACCCGCGCCCAGGCGGACGAGATCCGGCGGCTCATCGAAGAATATGAGGAGGGAGAGCCATGACCTATGAGCAGATCCTGACCCAGATGTTCATCCGGGTGCTGAACCTGAGCCTGATGGGGGCCTTTGTGATCCTGGCGGTGCTGGCGGCGCGGCTGGCGCTGCGGAAAGCGCCCCGCCGGTACAGCCTGTGGCTGTGGGCGGTGGTGTTCTTCCGGCTGGCCTGCCCCTTTACCCTGGAGAGCGCGCTGGCCCTGCTGCCGGTGCGGGCCGACCCCATCCCCCAGACCATCGAATACCAAATGCAGCCCACCATTTACACCGGCGTGGCGGCGGTGGACGGCGCCGTAAACAGCGTGCTGCCCGCCGCCACGCCCTGGTCCAGCGTCAACCCGCTGCAGGTCTGGCTGATCCTGGGCGCCTACCTGTGGGCGCTGGTGCTGGCGGTGCTGCTGGTGTGGAGCGGGGCTTCGGCCCTGCGGCTGGCGCTGCGCCTGCGGGGCGCGGCCGAGGCCGAGCCGGGGGTGTACGAGGCCGAGGGCCTGCAGACCCCCTTTGTGTTCGGGCGGCGCATCTACCTGCCCGCTCACCTGGCCGGGCAGGAGCGGGCGTACATTCTGGAGCACGAGCGCACCCACCTGCGCTGCCACCACCCGGCGGCCAAGGCGGCGGCGTTCCTCATCGCCTGCGTCCACTGGTTCGACCCGCTGGTCTGGGTGGCCTTCCGGCGGATGGTGCAGGACATGGAGATGGCCTGCGACGAACAGGTGCTGGCCCGCATGGGCAGCGGCATCAAGAAGGACTACTGCACCTCGCTGCTGGGCATGGCGGTGGGGCGCGGGCTGGGCGGCACCCCGCTGGCCTTCGGCGAGGGCGGGGTAAAGGGCCGCGTGAAGCACGTTCTGGCGTATAAAAAGCCCGCCGCATGGGTGAGCGGGCTGGCCGCTGTGCTGGCGGTGACTCTGTGCGTGGGGCTGGCCTTCAGCCGGGCAGGTGAGGAGGCACCGCAGGGCACGGACGCGCCGCAGCCGCCGGTCTCCACCCCCGCGCCCACCCCGGGTACAGCCGGGCAGCAGCCCGCCGTGACCCCTGCACCCACCCCGGGCGGTGGGGATGCCGGTGCGGCGGTGGCTCCCGGCGAGCCGGGCATGGCCCTGTATGAGGTGGGGCAGTTCCTGACCGCTGAGGGCGACCGCTGGGTGCTGACCATGCCCCTCATCAATGGCTGGAGCGTGCAGCCGGTGGCTTACAACCTGCCCGCCGTCCCCGCCGGAAGCCCCGAGCCCGCCACCCCGGAGGGCTCGCTGGCCCAGCTGCGGAACGCCGCAGGCGAGACGGTGGGCACCGTCTGCTGGGGTAGTTTCGACCCCGGGCAGTACGGGGACGTCCCCGAGGCGGACCGCTGGAAGGCAGCGCTGGCCCCGCTGCGGCTGAGCAGCGCCGTGCAGTGGTGCAACGGTTACACGGTGGTGAAGCAGGACGCGGACGAGGGCATCGAGTGCGCCGTGGGCACCACCTATGTGAACGACTACTACCTGTACCCGGACCGCTACACCGCCGCCGCACAGGGACAAATTTTGGAATATCCCTCCCTCACCGCCTTCCGCTGGGAGGACGGGGTGTACGTGGGAGTGGCCTTCGGAGAAGGGGAGCGGGTGTTCGACGAGGAGGGCTTCACCCCCGATGAGGCGGTGCGCCGCATGGCGCAGGG
>JAFUQL010000084.1 GCA_017472375.1 Oscillospiraceae bacterium
CCAGATTCTTCAGGATGCCCTTGGCCTTCAGGTACTTGGCGCCGATGGTGCCGATGTCCATCAGGCACATGGGCTTGTGCTCCCGCTGCAGCTCAGCGCGCAGGGCCAGATAGCGCTCAAAGGCTTTCTGCACCAGCTCGTCCTCGATCTGCACGTTCTGCAGAACGGTGCCGAAGGTGGTGTGGCGGCAGTGGTCGCTCCAGTAGGTGTCAATCACCTTGATCTCGGTGATGGTGGGGTCGCGGTGCTCGCTCCGGAAGTACTCCTGGCAGAACTTGATGTCGCCGAAGTCCATGGCCAGACCGTTGTCCGCGATGAACTGTTTCAGGCCGGCCTCGTCCAGAGCGCAGAAGCCCTCCAGCACGGCCACCTCAGAGGGGATGGCGTACTCCACGTTCAGGGTCTCTTTGGTCTCCAGAGCGGCCTCGCGGGCCTCCACCGGGTTGATGACGTACTTCTTCACGGCGGCCAGATGCTCGTCGGTGACGGCGCTGTTCAGCAGGTAGACCTTGGCGCTGCGCACGATGGGGCGCTCGCCCTGGCTGATGAGCTGGATGCACTCGCTGGCGGAGTCGGCGCGCTGGTCGAACTGACCGGGCAGGTACTCCACGGCGAACACAGGGCCGTCGTTCCCGGGGCAGACCTCGTAGGTGTTGTCCACCTGAGGCTCGCTGAACACGGTGGAGATGCAGTGGCGGAACAGCTCCTCGCTGATACCCTCCACATCATAGCGGTTGACGATGCGCAGGCTGTCCAGCTCGGTGACGCCCAGAAGGCTCACCAGCTCGCTGCGAAGCTGCTGGGCTTCCACGTCAAAGCCCGGCTTCTTTTCAACATAAATGCGATAAACCATTGGTTTTACTCCTTTTCGGTTTCCTGTTCCTGTAAAAGAGCGATTTACTGCAGGGCTTTCAGGGCGCGCTGACCGATGTCGCTGCGCTTGTGGGCGTTCTCGAAGCTGACCTTCTCGCAGGCGGCGTAGGCCTTTTTGAGGGCCTCGGGCAGGTCGGCGCCCTTGGCGGTGACGCCCAGCACACGGCCGCCGCTGGTGACCAGCTTGCCGTCCTTCAGGGCGCTGCCGGCGTGGTAAATGACCGCCTCGGCGCCGGGGATCTGGCCGTTCTCCAGGCCGGTGATCTCCTTGCCCTTGGCGTAGCTCTCGGGATAACCGCCGCTGGCCAGAATGACGCAGGCGGCGGCACCGTCGGCGAACTTCACCTCGGTGTCGGCCAGGGTGCCGTCGGTGGTGGACATCATGATCTTCAGCAGGTCGCTCTCCAGCAGGGGGAGCACCACCTGCGTCTCGGGGTCGCCGAAGCGGCAGTTGTACTCGATGACCTTGGGGCCCTTGGGGGTCAGCATCAGGCCGAAGTACAGGCAGCCCTTGAAGGGGCAGCCCTCTTGCTGCATGGCCTCGATGGTGGGCAGGAAGATGGTCTTCATGCACTCCTCGGCCACGGCGGGGGTGTAGTAGGGGTTGGGGGCCACGGTGCCCATGCCGCCGGTGTTCAGGCCCTTGTCGCCGTCCAGTGCGCGCTTGTGGTCCATGCTGGACACCATGGGCTTGACCACCTTGCCGTCCACAAAGCTCAGCACGCTGACCTCGGGGCCGGTGAGGAACTCTTCCACCACCACCCGGTTGCCGGAGGCGCCGAACTTTTAGTCCTCCATGATCTCCTTCAAGCCGTCGCGGGCGGCGGCCTCATCCTCGCAGATGAGAACGCCCTTGCCCAGCGCCAGACCGTCGGCCTTGATGACCACGGGATACTCGTTCTTGCCGGTGATGTAGGCCAGCGCCTCGGCGGGCTGGTCGAACACGGCGTAGTCGGCGGTGGGGATGCCGTACTTCTTCATCAGGTCCTTGCTGAACACCTTGCTGGCCTCGATGCGGGCCGCGGCGGCGTTGGGACCGAAGGAGGGGATGCCAATCTCGGCCAGGCGGTCCACCATGCCCAGCGCGAGGGGATCGTCCTGCGCCACAACGGCGTAGTCGAACTTCTCCTCGGCGGCGAAGGCCACCATGGCGTCCAGATCGGTGGCCTTGATGTCCTTGCAGATGGCGTCACAGGCGATGCCGCCGTTGCCGGGGGCACACCAGATCTCGCCGCACAGGGGGCTCTCCTTCAGTTTGCGGATGATGGCGTGTTCGCGGCCGCCGCCGCCGATCACCAGAATCTTCATCTCAGTGGGCCTCCCTTGCTTAGTGGTGGAACAGGCGCAGGCCGCAGAAGGCCATGGCGATGCCGTACTTGTTGCAGGTGTCGATGACCTGCTGGTCGCGGATGGAGCCGCCGGGCTGCACGATGGCGGTGACGCCGCTGCGGCGGGCGCGCTCGATGTTGTCGCCGAAGGGGAAGAAGGCATCGCTGCCCAGGCACACGCCGGTGACCTTGCTCAGCCACTCCTTCTTCTCGGCGGCGGTCAGGGGGGCGGGCTGCTCGGTGAAGGTCTCGGCCCAGACCTCATCGCCGATCACGTCCTCGGGGGTCTCGCCCAGATACACGTCGATGGCATTGTCGCGGGTGGGGCCGGCCACCTCGGGCAGGAAGGGCAGGTTCAGGACCTTCGGATGATGGCGAAGCTGCCAGAAGTCGGCCTTCTGACCGGCCAGACGGGTGCAGTGGATGCGGCTCTGCTGGCCGGCGCCCACGCCGATGGTCTGGCCGTTCTGCACATAGCACACCGAGTTGGACTGGGTGTATTTCA
>JAFUQL010000010.1 GCA_017472375.1 Oscillospiraceae bacterium
CAGCACCAGATTTAAGACCTTGGTGGGTCCTCCCGCCGGGACCAGCAGCCGCAAAAGCCCTGTGAGAACGCAGCTGATACACAGAGCCGCCGCCCATTGACGAACCGCTTCCATTCAGCCGCCACCTCCTGTCACGATCATAAGCGCCGTCGCGATCACCACCAGCATAAAAAAGTAGACCATGAGAGCACAGCACAGCTCCACTCCCTTTGCCAGCCCCTCCAAAATGCGCTGCCCATCATCCAGTGCAAGTGCTTTTGAGAGCGCCGCCGCAAGCCGAAGGCCCACACCGTATATGGTGCAACGGATCAGCACCGGACCAAACATCACCGCCAGCCCTCCAATGGCCGCCACCCCCAGCGTTCCTTTCAGCACCTTGAGCCCTGCCAGAACGCTGCCCGCCGCCGAGGAGGCCAGCGAACCTACCACCGGAATGCTCCCGGTAAAGAATTTACCCGCAGTGAGCGCAAGGCTATCGCTGCCGTGTGCAAGGATGCTCTGCAGTCCAAGCACCCCACCCAGCACCATGGAAAGCATACTCAGCACCCAGCGCGCCGCCCGATACAGCAGATTCGCCGCGTCCGGCAGGCCATCCAGTCCGCCGATGCAGGCCGCTGCATGCAGGGCCAGAAAGATATGGAGCAGTGGCAACGCCAGCCCCGTAATGACCTGTGCGGTCAAATTGGCCACTGTCAAAAACATCCCGCTGTATACTGCCGCAGCGCCCGGCTGGCCACAGCTGATCAGGATCCCTGTAAATGTGGGTACAAAGGCTCCAAGATAGACAGAACACTGCTGTACCGTGTCCCCCACATCTGTCAGAAGCGCCAGAATGGGGTCGCTCACTTCCAGAAACACCACGGCTGCCAGGACCGTTTTCATCGGGGTGCTCCACTCGGAATCTCCGGCGATCCCCTGTACCCCGGCACAAAGCAGAAGCAGTGCCACCGCCCGCGCAAGCATCCGGACCGGTTCCGCAAGCTGGCCCCTAACCAGCTCTCCCAGTTCCTCCAGCAGCGTGTCCGCATCCAAGGTTCGAAGCTGCTCAGAAATCCCTTTGCCGCCGTCGAGCAGAGATTCCGCAGCATCCTCCCACGCCCATGCAGCGGGTGCCAGAGCACACGCCAGCAAGCACAGGGCCATTCCACACACAAGAAATTTTCTCATTGGAGCAGCCTCATCAATACATCCAGCACCCTCTGCATGACGGGCATGGCCGCCGCCAGGATCATACAGCGTCCGGCAAAGTCAACGGCCACGGCAAGCGCATTTTGTCCGGCATCTCTGCACAATTCCTGAACACACCGGGTCAGCAGTGCGACCCCCGCCGCTTTCATCACGCTTCCCAGCCCCTGCATATCCGCCAGCGACGATATGGACTGCACCCATTGAAAAAAAGGCAGAGCCCACCCCAGCGCTGCCCCCATGGCCAGCGTTAGCGCTGCCAGCACGGCGATCAGCCCATAAGCAGGTTGATATTGCTTCAACAGGCTGACCAGCATCAGGGTGATCAGGAAGAAGCCATACAGTCTGATCGATTCCATGACTTAAAGATCGAACAGCGTCTTGATGGTGACGAACAGCTCACTGATCTGGCGGCACACGATGGTCAGCACCACCACCAGACCTGCCAGAGTGGTCATCATCGCCTGATCCTCCCGCCCGGAGCGGATCAGCAGTTGGTTCAGCACCGCAACGATGATCCCGATGGCCGCGATTTTAAACACAAGATCGATCTCCATCCCGTTCCATTCCCTTTCTTGTTACACAAGCATGATCGCCGCCAGCATCCCAATACAAACTCCGGCAGGCAGCTCCAAACGGGCCGCACGCAGCGCCTCCGCCTTTGCAGCCTGAATGTATGCACCGCATAGCCGGTAATAGTAGTCCGCTTGCCGGCAGGTCTCCTCCGTACCGACACAGCCGATCCCTTGAAAAAAACACTCAAGCTGTTTGCGGCGGGCCTCCGTGATCTCCTCCGGAAACCGCAGCTCCCGCAGTCCCTCCGCACGGTCCAGACCAAGCAGCGAAAACTCTCCACAGGCTCGTACTGCTTCGTACAGCTCATCCATCGGCAGCGCCCGATACTGCACTTCGCAGCGGACCACATCGATCAGCCGCTCGGTCTGTTCCAGCATCAGCACCTGCCTCCGTGTGCACTCTCTGCGCCGCCAGCCTGCACCGGACCCAGCCAGTATCAGCAGTACAGCGCCGGCCAGCTTGAACGCCACCGTCACGGGCAGCACACCACCTGCCGCACCTGACCAGGGGCCTCCTGCCCTTGAAGAAAGACCGCACGCACAAAGCCCCCCATTCCCCACAGCGGGCCGCAGCGCCGGACCAGATCCTCCCCGCATTCCCCATGCACGCTGACTACAAAACGCACACCGCACGCAAGGCCTTGTGCCACCGCAGCCAGATCCGCCTCACCGCCCAACTCATCACACAAAATATACTGTGGTCCCAGGCTGCGCACCGCTCCAAGGATCCCTTCAGCTTTGGGCACGTCTGAGAGCACGTCGCAATGCAGCGGGACCGGGAGCGCAAAGCCCTTTCCCGAGCAGGGAAACAGTTCACACCTCTCGTCCACCACGGCCACACGCATTCCCCGGCGGCTCAGCGCCCGGGCAACATCCCGCAAAAGCGTGGTCTTTCCGCTGCCCGGCGGGCCGGCCACCAGCCAGTTGGCTGAGCGGGCCGCAAGCTCTTCGACCGCCGGCGGCATCGGCCGGGAACGCGCCCGTGCCACCCGGATGTTCAGCGAGGTCACCGTGCGCCACCCATCCTGCACATCACCGCTCCAATGGGCGATCCCGGCGACACCGACCCGGTGCCCACCCCGCAGCGTAAAAAAGCCGCGGCTCAACTCCCGTTCAATGCTGTGCACCGAATAACCACACAGCGCATGCCAAGCATCCAGCAGCTGGCTCTGTTCCAGCCACAATCCTTCGTCCTCCCGTTCGGTGCACCGCCCGTCGGCGGCCACAATGACCGGTCGCCCCTGTATCGTCAACGCGACCGGCCGCCCACTGCGCAAGCGGATCTCCTGTACTGCGGCCGCCTGAGGAGCAGGGATCTGATTCAATGTCTGCCTTAAAAACGCCGGCAGAAGGCGGATCGCATCAAAGTACTCGTCCATTTATGTATCACCTCAAACGCATTTGTCCAATCATATGCGCCGCACCGGCAATGCATTCCCATAACAAAAAGAGGGCCGCCCCTTTACAGGACGGCCCTCTGCCACATTCATTCGCTTGTACGCTCTTCGGCGATCATCGCAAGGAACGCCGCCTCGTCGATGACCGGGATCCCCAGCGTGTTGGCCTTGGTGAGCTTGCTTCCTGCCGCCTCGCCCGCCAGCACATAGCTGGTCTTTTTGGACACGGAACCGCTGGCCTTGCCGCCGTTCCGGACGATCAGTTCTTCCGCCTGCACCCGGCTCAAAGTAGGCAGCGTGCCGGTGACCACAATGGTCATGCCGGCCAGCCGGTCGGTCTTTTCTTCGCCCGTCCAGCGCATATTCACGCCGGCTGCTTCCAGTCGGGCCAGCAGATCGGCGGTACCCTCCCGGGCAAAGAACGCCACTACGCTCTCGGCCATGATGCCGCCGAAGCCTTCGATCTGGGCCAATTGTTCGGCGGTCGCTGCACGAACCGCATCCATGCTGCCGAAATGTTCGCCCAGCAGTGCAGCCGCTTTATCGCCGATGTTGCGGATGCCCAGGCCAAAGAGCAGCTTATCCAGATTGTTCTGCTTGGATGCTTCAATGGCCGCAAGCAGATTGTCCGCACTCTTATCCTTGAACTTATCCAGTGTCAGAAGCTGCTCTTTCGTAAGGGTATACAGATCCGCCGCACTGTGAACAAGGCCCTTATCCACCAGCTGCTCTGCCACTTTTTTGCCCAGACCATCGATGTCCATGGCAGCACGGCTGGCAAAGTGGATGAGATTGCGCAGCGCCTGGGCCGGGCACTCCGGGTTGACACAGCGCAGGGCCGCTTCTCCCTCCAGATGCACCGCCGCCGCCCCGCAGGAGGGGCAGACCGACGGCATCTGATAGGGCAAGGAGCCCTCGCCATGTTTGACCATTGCCACCACCTCGGGGATGATGTCACCGGCCTTGCGCACCCGAATGGTGTCACCGATGCGCACATCCATCTGGCGGATGAACTCCTCGTTGTGCAGAATGGCACGCGCCACCGTGGTGCCCGCCAGCTGCACCGGCTCAAAGATGGCGGTGGGGGTGAGTACGCCGGTACGGCCCACCGTGATGCGCACATCGGTCAGCACAGTGTCCTTCTCCTCGGGCGGATACTTGTACGCGATGGCCCAGCGCGGAAATTTGTTGGTGCTGCCCACCATCTCCCGCTGGTCGAAGCGGTCAGTCTTAATGACCGCGCCGTCGATGTCGTAGGCCAGCTTGCCCCGGGCTTCGCCGATGCGCTCGATCTCACGGATGGCCGCTTCGATGTCCGTGAACACCTTGTAGCGAGGCGACACAGGGAAGCCCAGCCGCTTGAGGTAATCCAGACTCTCGTGGTGGCTGGTCAGCGTCTCGCCCTGCACCTGCTGCACGTTGAACACAAAGATGGACAGGCCACGCCCGGCAGTCACCTTGCTGTCCTTCTGGCGCAGCGAGCCGGCGGCGGCATTGCGCGGGTTCTTGAAGGGCGCCTTGTCGCTCAGCTCCTGCTCCTCCACAAGGCGCTCAAAGGCGGCGTGGGGCATATACACCTCACCGCGCACCTCCAAAAAGGCCGGGGCCTCCTTCAGCTGCTTTGGGATGGCCTTGATGACAGCAAGGTTCTCGGTCACGTCCTCACCCACCACACCGTCGCCACGGGTGGAGCCCCGCACAAAGCGCCCATCCACATACTCAAGGCTGACCGACAGACCGTCGATCTTCTCCTCGACCACGTATTCCACGCTGCCGGCATCTTCCCGCATACGCCGGTCAAAATCCCGCAGTTCGTCGTAAGAAAACGCATCCTGCAGGCTCTCCATCTTTACGGTATGCACGACCTTATCGAACTTGCCGGAGGGAGTACCTCCCACCTTCTGGGTCGGCGAGTCTGCCGTGACCAGCTCCGGATACTGAGCTTCCAATGCCTTCAGTTCCCGGGTCAGGGCATCGTACTCGAAATCCTGAAGTTCCGGGGCATCCTGGTCGTAGTAGAGCCGATCGTTTTTTTCAATGACCGCGCGCAGTTCCTCTGCCCGCAGACGAGCCTGTTCCAGTTCCATATCCCAAACACCTCGCTGGTGATCCTGTATTTTTCCTAAGATTAATAGTATATCACATTCCGGGCCAAAATTCACCCAGAGGTTTGGCCGCCGGCATATACCTGCGGCACATCCCCTGCCAGCAGGATCTGCGCCAGAAAGATCTGGTGCTCCACCTCCACCTGCGTGGTGTGCCCGCCGAACATTGCCCCCATGGTGGCGTAAAAGGTGATGGTCACATCCAACTCGGTCTGGTTGATGCCTGCATGGGTCACACTGCTGTCTACGCTGCTGGTCACATATGCATCCCGCAGATAGTGGAACTCCACCTCAGGCCCCCGTTCCGCAGTCACTTTCCATCCAAGCAAGGTACCCACCGGCACGTTCAGGATCATCTCCTGCCGTGCCCCCAGGCCCTCGCTGACCGCGCGGGTCAGCACGAGCTGTGCCCGACTCATCGCCTGCGGATTGGCGCGCACCGCCAGAATGCTTCCCTGCACATCCTTGTCGTAGGTATACATCTCATCGCCAAGGCTGGGGTCCTCCTCCAGCGCCTGCTGCACCGCCCGGTTGACCGTTTCGAGGCAAAAGCTTCGGCATTCATACTCGGCCAATGCATTCAAAGTCGGCGGGATGTTCTGCTCGATGCGGAACCCGATCCAGCATCCAAGGGAGATCAGCACCAGCAGACAGACCCAGCGCCGGCGCAGCCTGCGCGGCTTCTTCGTGAGCATCTCCGGTTTTGCCTGTTTGTGCCGCACCATTTCATCGCCCCGTTTCATACCATGCTTGAGCCCCTTGTTTCACGGGAGCTCTGATAACACTATATTTCTTTTCAGGCGGTTTTGTGCTCAGTAAAAGCCTGTTCCGGTCCCTTCCGCGCCGGAAACAGAAAAAAGACCGCCTGCGGAATATCTTTCCGCAGGCGGTCCGTGTCGCTCTGTTTTCGGTCAGTTCAGCAGTTCGCGTCCGGCAGCGGCAATGGCATCTGCAGCAGCAGCGGCCTCCGCCTCGGTGGCTCCGCGGGCAGAGACGTACAGCTTGATCTTCGGCTCGGTGCCGCTGGGCCGGATCATCAGCTTGCCCTCGCCCTCCAGCCGGAACTCCAGCACGTTGGCGGCAGGCAGGCCGGTGGCAGCGCTGTCCTTATAGTCGGTCACCCCCACGACGGCGGCGCCAGCCAATTCCTTCGGAGGCTGGGCACGAAGCTCCGCCATGATGTTCTGCATCCGCTCCATGCCATCCTGCCCCTCAAAGGCGGTGGAATGAAGCTGATTCTGATAGACGCCGAACTCAGCATAGAGCGCGTCCATGGCCTGAGCCAGGGTCTTGCCCTGCCGTTTGTACCAGCCGGCCATCTCGCAGATGAGCAGAGAAGCGTTCACTGCATCCTTATCCCGGACGTGAGGGCCGGACAGATAGCCGTAGCTTTCCTCAAAGCCAAAGATGTACCGC
>JAFUQL010000085.1 GCA_017472375.1 Oscillospiraceae bacterium
CAGCGCCGGAATGTCCGCCGGGGCGATGCCCTGCAGGCCGAAGCACAGCCCCAGCGCCAGCAGGATGCTCACCAGCATGGTCTTTTTCACGTTGACGCGGAACATGGGCAGGATCAGGGTGGCCGCCGCCGGCAGCAGCGCCAGCCAGTGCAGCCGGAAGCTGCGGGAGAACAGGCTCTCCAGATCAGCCGCCGCCGTGCCGCCGCTGCCAAGCCCCAGCACCAGATACAGCACACAGCTCACCAACAAGGGAACCATGGCGCGGCGCACCATCACCCGGATGTTGTCGAACAGATCCGTCTTGGTGAGTTGGCTCACCAGCAGGGCACTGGTGGACACCGGGCTGCACCGGTCACCGAAGAACACACCGCACAGCATGGCACCGCCTGCCAGCACCGGGTCCACCCCCATGGCCGGGGCCATGGTCAGGCAGACCACGCCCATGGTGGCCGCACTGCCAAAGGCCGTGCCGGTGAGGATGGACACGCCGCAGTTCAGCAGGAACACCATCAAAAGGAAGATGGACGGGTTCACCAGCTTCAGCGCGTACACCAGAATGGTGGGGATGGTGCCGCAGGCCCGCCACAGGGCGGTGAGCAGGCCAATGAGGCAGAATACGATGATGATGCCCTTGATGGTCTTGACGCCCGACAGCGCCATGCGTGCCAGCGCGTCCCAGCCGTGCCCTTTTTTCCGGCCGTACCCCATGAACAGCACCAGACCCAGCACCAGCGCGTACAGAATGGACACGTCCATCACCACGCAGGCCATCAGGGCGCCGCAGAACAGCAGCAGTACCACTGCTTCCAGCATTTGAGGTCACTCTCCTTCGTGTCCGCCGCAGGGCGGACGGTTTCTCAAATCCAGCATAGCAGAGAGCGGAATCGTTGTAAAGCTGTTCTCTATGATATATAATACAGGAAAAGACCTGTTTTATCCGGAGGTGTTCCTCTTGAACTTTCTCACCATCGATTACTTCATCACCGTCGCCCGGGAGCGCAGCTTCACCCGCGCCGCTGACCGGCTGTACATCACCCAGCAGACTCTCAGTGGACACATCGCCGCGCTGGAGCAGGAGCTGGGCAGCCAGCTGTTCGTGCGGCACGTTCCGCTGGAGCTGACCTACGCCGGAGAGCTGTTTCTGGAATACGCGCTGGACTGCCAGACCCGCCACCGCTCCATGCGGCAGATGTTCAGCGACCTGGCCCACGACCAGCAGGGGCGGCTTCAGGTGGGCATCAGCTTCACCCGGGGGCGGGCCATCATGCCGGGCATCATCGCGTCCTATCAGGCCCAGTGGCCCAAGATGCAGGTACAGCTCCACGAGGGGACCAACGATGCACTGTACAAAAAGCTGGCCAACCGGGAGGTGGATCTGATCGTGGGGTACTTCCCGGAGAGCCTGCCCGGGGCAGTTCTGGAGGACTTTTACCAGGAGGAGCTGGTGATGCTGGCCTCCCGCAGCCTGCTGGAGGAGCGCTGGGGCGCGCAGACCGCCGAACACATCGACCGCATCCGCCGCACGGGGGATCTGGCCGCGCTGAAATCCCTGCCCTTCCTGCTGAACAGCGAAAACGATCTGGCCGGACGGCTGGGGCGGGGCTTGCTGACCGCCTCGGGGGTGACCCCCAACGTGATGACCCTGTCGGACAATCTGGAGACTCTGCTGGATCTGTGCGTGCGGGGCAGCGGTGTCTGCTTCGCGCCGGAGAATCTGGCACGCACGGTGCTGAGCGAGGCTCAGATGGCCGGGCTGGAGCTGTTCCGCTTCGGGGATGCCGCCCGGTACATGATCCAGTTCGGCTACCTGAAGCAGCCCCACCGCTGGGCCATGCTGGATCGCTTCCTGGAATGCGCCCGCACGGCGATGGGGCTGTGAGGGGGCAGGAAAAAACAATGGTCAAACCCGCCGCGTCAAAGCCTTCCCCCTCCGGGGCGCCCGAAGGGTGTGCAGTGGCTGAAGGTGGCCGAGCGAAGTGAGGTCGGATGAGGGAAGTTCGCAGTGACCTTGATTCAGGCTTGTATCCCGTCCCTCATCAGTCTGCTTCGCAGACAGCTTCCCCCGGAGGGGGAAGCCAATACCGCAACGGTACTGCTTGTTCTGTTTCCCCACAGCCTTACAGCAAACACAAAAGCCAACCACCCCACCCAAACCGAAGCGCCCGCCCCGGAAAAACTCCGGAGCGGGCGCTTCGACTATCTATTTCTCTCTGTGGGAAGGTAGGTCAACGGATCATGTGCAGGGCATACCAGACGTTACAGCGCGGAATATCCGTAGCTGTTGATGAGTGCGTCGATCTTGCGGCCGCTCTTGCACAGGGGGCAGTTGTGGGGGCTGTGGGTGGCGTAGTCGGGCAGATCGCCCATGCCGAACAGGGCGTTGACAGGGATGCCCTCCACCGACTCGTCCACGGTGCTGAAGATGGCGGAGACGCCCACCACATTGCCGCCGTAGTACTCCACGCACTCGATGCTGCGGGCCACGGTCTTGCCGGTGGCGATGGCGGCCATCAGGATCAGTACGTGCTTGCCCTTGATCATGGGCTGGATGTTGTCGCGGAAGATCAGCTGGCCGCCGGAGTTGGACTCGGGCACGGTCACATAGATGGTCTTATGGGCATTGATGGACACAAAACCCGCATCGGTCAGCTCACGGGCAAGACAGGCGCCGATGACCTCGGTGCCCTCCAGGCACAGGATGGTGTCCACGATGGTGGTGCTGACGTACTTGGTCACCAGCTCCTTCGCCACCGCCTGTGCCTCATTGAGACGCGCCTTCATGGTGGTCACATCCACGTAGTAGTTGACATGGCTGTGGTTGGTGGCAAAATGGCCCACTGCGACCTTCAATGCCACGTTCCCCTTTTCGATGGGCAGCTTCATGATGTTCAGTTCCATTGCGTCGTCCTCCCGTTTCCAAAGCGGTCGGTCTGCCATTTGCAGTTCCCGCCGCTTTTTTTCTATTATACGACAACGACATAGACATTTTCAATAATTTTTTCAAATTCTGTGCAAATTTTTTAGTTTAATTAGAAGTTCGATTTATTGCGCAGACTGTTTAGGGTGCACAAAAAACTGCGCGGCCTTCCGGGAAGGCCGCGCAGTTCGATCTCAGTGTAAAGCAGGACGCGCTTACAGGGCGCAGTCCACAAAGCCGTCCTTGGTCAGGATGACCGCAGAAGTGAAGCCGGCGTACTTGGCGTAGCGCACCGCCTCCTCGTAGCCCCACAGCAGGCCGTCGGCGCTGTGGCTGTCAGCGGTGATGATGATCTTGCCGCCCAGACGGCGCCACTCCTCCAGCAGGAAGGCTGCAGGGTAGAAGTCGGTGCGGTAGCCGCGGGCCACGCCGCCGGTGTTGATCTCCAGCACCTTGCAGTGCTCGAAGCACTGGCGCAGAGCGGCCAGAGCCGCCTCGCGGTACTCGGGGCTGGCCTCGTTGAAGAAAATGCCCTTGCCGTTCAGCTTCTTGATCAGGTCGAAGTGGCCCAGAATGTCGGGGTTCTTCTCGGCCACGGCCACCACGCTGGCGAAGTAAGCCTTGGCCATGGCCAGGCCATCGCCGCCGAAATCGTCGTTCATGCAAGCCAGCAGATCCGCATCGCGCCAGTCCACCTCGTAGAACTTGCCGGTGACAGGGCCCTGCAGGTAGTGCACACTGCCGATCCAGTAGTCGTAGGCGGTGGGGTCGTCGTCAGAGAACTGGTCCCACTCGATGCCGCACAGGATGTCCATCTTGCCGGCATACTGGGTCTTGAGGCGGTTGATCTCGCCCTTGTACTGGTTGGTGCGGCCGGGGCTCATGCAGTACTCCAGGTCGCAGGGGGTATGGCTGTGGCCGGTGAAGCCCAGGGTGGTGATGCCCTGCTTCCAGGCGGCAACGGCCATCTCCTGCGGGGTGTTCTTGCCGTCGCACAGGCTGGTGTGGTTGTGGATGGACGAAGTCAGGCACTGGTTACTCATTGCATTCTCTCCTGTTTCACTTTGTGATCGACCACATGTCGTTTTTCAAGTTCTCGGGTGATATCCTCCACGCTGATCCCCAGTTCCACCATCAGTACCATCACATGGTAGCACAGGTCGGCGATCTCGTACACGGTCTCGTCCTTGTCCTGCTTGCAGCCGCCGATGATGACCTCGGTGCACTCCTCGCCCACCTTCTTCAGGATCTTGTCCAGACCCTTGTCGAACAGGTAGGTGGTGTAGCTGCCCTCCTTGGGGTCGGTCTTGCGGCCCTCGATCAGCCGATACAGCCCTTCGTAGGTGAACTGTTTCAGCTCCTCGCTGACGTAGACCGGCTGGAAGAAGCAGCTCTCGGCGCCGGTGTGGCAGGCGGGGCCGGATTTCACCACCTCCACCACCACTGCATCCTTATCGCAGTCGGCAGTGATACTGACCACTCTCTGGCGGTTGCCGGAGGTCTCGCCCTTGCGCCACAGTTCCTGACGGCTGCGACTCCAGAAGCAGGTGCGCCGCTCGTCAATGGTGATGGCCAGACTCTCCTTGTTCATGTAGGCCAGAGTCAGGACTTCCTTCGTATAGTGATCCTGCACGATGGCGGGGATAAGGCCCTGCGCGTCAAATTTCAGTTTCAGCTGTTCCATGATAACTCCCTCAAACACTTTTACTGCCGCGCCTGTTCACAAAACGCGACAGTAAAAAGACACATTCA
>JAFUQL010000086.1 GCA_017472375.1 Oscillospiraceae bacterium
AGCTGCCGTCGGGACACTTCATGGCGATGCCCACGCGGTCGGCGTCGGGGTCGGTGGCCAGCATCAGGTCAGCGCCCTCCTTCTCAGCCAGCTCCAGACCCAGGCGCAGCGCCTCGAAGATCTCGGGGTTGGGGTAGGGGCAGGTGGGGAAGTTGCCGTCGGGATACTTCTGCTCGGGAACGATGGTGATGTCGGTGATGCCGATGTCGTCCAGAATGCGGGTGACGGGCACCAGGCCGCTGCCGTTCAGGGGGCTGTACACCAGCTTCAGGCCGGCGGTCTTGCACAGGCCGGGGCGCACGCTGCGGCTCTCGATGGCAGCATACAGGGCCTCGTAGCAGGCCTCGTCCACATACTGGATCAGGCCAGCGGCCACGCCCTCCTCAAAGGGCATGGTCTGGGCGCCGCCCAGCACGTCGGTCTTCTGGATCTCGGCGTAGACGATGTCGGCGGCCTCGTCGGTCATCTGGCAGCCGTCGGGGCCGTAGGCCTTGTAGCCGTTGTACTTAGCGGGGTTGTGGCTGGCGGTGACCATGATGCCGGCGTTGCACTCGTAGTAACGGGTGGCAAAGCTCAGCGCGGGCACGGGCATCAGGGCGCTGTAGATGCGGACCTTCACGCCGTTGGCAGCCAGCACCTCGGCAGCAGCCTTGGCAAACACATCGCTCTTGATGCGGCTGTCGTAGCTGATGGCCACGGTCTGGGTGCCGCCCTGGGTCTTGACCCAGTTGGCCAGGCCCTGGGTGGCCTGACGGACCACATAGACGTTCATGCGGTTGGTACCGGCGCCGATGACGCCGCGCAGGCCGGCGGTGCCGAACTTCAGCGAAACAGCGAACCGCTCCTTGATGGCCTCGTCATCCTCGGCAATGGCGGTCAGCTCGGGGGCAAGGTCGGGGTCATCCAGCTGGGCAGCGCACCAGCGCTTGTATTCTTCTTTATACATATCGTCCACCTGCTTTGTCAAAATTTTGCCCGGATTTGGGCATTGTTACTATTTATAATGATAAACTCAACAGCCCTGCTTGTCAATTGTGTATTGTACAAACAGGTCGAATCCACTATACTTATTTTAAACAGTTGGGGCGATCTGTCCCTCTGGAAAGACACATTGGGGGAAAGTGTATGTTCGCAAAGGTGACCAGCGCCGGTGTGCGCGGGCTGAACGGCTTCACCGTAACGGTGGAGGCCGACCTGTCTCAGGGGCTGCCCGCCCTGACCCTTGTGGGCCTGCCGGACAGCGCCGTCAAGGAGACCGGCGACCGGGTGCGCAGTGCGCTGAAGAATCTGGGCTACTCTTGGCCGGTGAGCCGCATCACAGTGAACCTAGCCCCGGCAGACGTGCGCAAGACCGGCCCGGTGTACGACCTGCCGGTGCTGTTGGCCCTTCTGGGCGCCAGCGGGCAGCTCCCTGCCCTTCCGGAGGGCTCTGCGTTCCTGGGCGAGCTTTCGCTGGACGGTGTGCTGCGCCCGGTGGCAGGCGTGCTGCCTATGGCGCTGCACGCGGCTGCAAGCGGCGTGCGCACCCTGTTCGTGCCGGAGGAGAACGCCGCCGAGGCCGCGGTGGCCGGGCTGACCGTGTACGGTGCCCGGACCGCAAAGCAAGTGACCGCCCATCTGACCGGCGCGGAGAAGCTCTCCCCCACCCCGGCCCCGGAGTTCGCCCCCGAATGGCCAGAGGACCTGCCCGATTTCTGTGAGGTGCGTGGGCAGCCCGCCGCCCGCCGCGCCATGGAGATCGCCGCTGCGGGCGGGCACAACATCCTGCTCATCGGCAGCCCGGGCAGCGGCAAATCCATGCTGGCCAAGCGGCTTCCCGGCATCCTGCCCGCCATGACGCGCAGCGAAGCGCTGGAGACCACCCAGATCTACTCGGTGGCCGGCCTGCTGCCCGGGGGTGGCCTGTTTGCGCGGCGGCCCTTCCGCAGCCCGCACCACAGCGTCAGCCCGTCGGCCCTGTCCGGCGGCGGCAGCACGCCCCGCCCCGGCGAGGTGAGCCTTGCCCACAACGGCGTGCTGTTTCTGGACGAGCTGCCCGAATTCAAGCGGGATGCACTGGAGATCCTGCGCCAGCCCATGGAGGACGGCACCGTGACCGTGAGCCGGGTGGCCGGCAGCGCCAGCTTCCCCTGCGGGTTCATGCTGGTGGCCGCCATGAACCCCTGCCCCTGCGGCTACTACGGGCATCCCACCCGCGCCTGCACCTGCAGCCCCACCGCCATCGACCGGTATCTGCAGCGCAGCAGCGGCCCCCTGCTGGACCGCATCGACCTGCCTGTGGAGGCCTCCCCCGTCTCCTACGAGGAGCTCGCCGCCGAGGAGGCCGGCGAGACCAGCGCCGCCATCCGCGCCCGGGTCATCGCCGCCCGGAACATCCAGCAGGCCCGCGCCGCCGCGCTCCGGTTGGAGAACGTCCACTGCAACGCCCAGCTTCCCGCCGGGGTGCTGCGCCGGGTGTGCCGCATGGAGCCAGAAGCCAGCACACTCCTGCGCAGCGCCTTTGCCGAGATGGGGCTTTCCGCCCGCGCCTACGACCGGGTACTGCGGGTGGCCCGCACCATCGCGGATCTGGACGGCGCTGAGCGCATCACCCAGGCCCACCTGGCCGAAGCCCTGCAGTACCGCAGCCTGGACCGGAAGTACTGGTACAGCAAATAGAAAAACAAAACCGCCCCGCCGGAGCAGACCCGGCAGGGGCGGTTTTTGATTCTGCAAAGCGTTACTTTTTCTTCTGACCGAACTTGTACTCGGTGCCATTGCGCAGCCGCTTGATGTTCTCGCGGTGCATCCAGATGACCAGGCCGCCCATGATGAGGGCGCACACGGTGGTGAAACCCACGTC
This sequence comes from Oscillospiraceae bacterium, assembly GCA_017472375.1. Classification (GTDB taxonomy): domain Bacteria; phylum Bacillota; class Clostridia; order Oscillospirales; family Ruminococcaceae; genus SFJ001. The sequence continues at coordinate 2,843 of JAFUQL010000086.1, forward strand.
GTAGCCGCGCCACATGGAGTAGAGGAAGGTCAGCACCGGGTACAGCGCCGCCACCGTGATGCTGGACAGGCTGACGATGCGGGTGGTGATGACCATGATGGCGAACACCGCGGCCAAAACCAGCACCACCAAAGGCGCGGTGGCCAGAATGGCGCCGCCGGCGGTGGCCACGCCCTTGCCGCCCTTGAACTTGAACCAGATGGGCCACAGGTGACCGAACACCGCAAACAGACCGGACACATAGGCCGCGCAGGCGCCCAGCTCGGGCACGCCGGTGGCATTGGTCACCATCCAGCGGACCAGGGTCACGGCGATGGCGCTCTTGGCGATGTCGCCCAGCGCGGTGAGGATCGCGCCCGTCCAGCCGAAGGTGCGCAGAATGTTGGTGGCGCCTGCGTTGCCGCTGCCGTGGGTGCGGATGTCGTCCTTATAGAGCAGCTTGCTCACAATAATGCCGAAATCCACGCTGCCCAGCAGGTAAGCCAGCAGGCAGCCGCCGGCCAGCCAGCCCCAGAAGGTACCGTCGGCCTGGGCCAGAGGCCCGCTGACAATGATGGAGGTGGGGCCGTCCGCCCCGCCGATGATGCCGACACTGCTCAGGAAGTTGATCATAGCACAGATCTCCTTAATCGTTTTTATGCTCCGCGGTCACCGGGTGCTGCCGTCACCGCGCTCGCGCACGATCATACGCACAGGGGTGCCCTCCAGACCAAAGGTCTCGCGGATCTGATTTTCGATGTAGCGCTGATAAC
>JAFUQL010000087.1 GCA_017472375.1 Oscillospiraceae bacterium
ATGAACGATGATCCACAGACCCATCCATACAGCAAAAGGGCGCTCCCTGCGGGGAGCGCCCTTTTGCGTTGCAGTTCAGAGGGGTCACTTGCCGTTTTTCTCGTCGGCGCAGTGGCTGGCGCAGCTGGAGCAGTCGCCGTTGCAGCCGCCCTTCTGCCAGCCGCCGTTCTTGGCGATGAAGGCGATGGCAGCGGTGAAGAACACGATCAGGCCGATGATGACCAGGATGCTGTTGAGGGACATGAGGGCCTCCTTATTTTAAATCGGTATGGATCCATCGAATGAGGGCCGGGCGGGGGCGGTTTTGGATGGTGTGCGATGCAGTATGCCGCGCCCTGGCGCTGATACGATTCTATCACAAAGCCTGTGCCCGTGCAAGGGAACAGAGGGCAGCTCCCAATTTACTTTTGGACCGACAAAATCCAACCCCGGCAATTTCACCAAGGATCGATGCGAACAGGAAAATGCGATAACGTGAACGAAACGATAAATTGGGGTTTGCGGAGATCAGCAATTGTTTTCAATGGCCCATAAAAGGCAAAGAAGCCGCAGCCGTGCCCCCCTCAGTCGCCTGCGGCGACAGCTCCCCCCACAAGTGGGGGCAGCCTTTGGGTTGCTGCGGCGGTATCACTTGTTGTGTTTTCCACGGATTTACGCCAAATACAAAGGCCAATACCTTCGCGGCTAAAAGGCTCCCTTGTGCAAAGGGAGCTGTCACGGCGCAGCCGTGACTGAGGGATTGCGCCTCCGCAGTGACCTTATAAGGAAACCGCAAACCCCAATTTATCTTTGATCTGAAACACCTCCGCCAAACCCGCCATTGAAAAGAGAGCAAGCAATTGCTATGATGTGATTGAACGACTCGACCGATCAATAGGCTCAGGAGGCACACAGAATGAAACACATCCGGTCTGCGGTCTTGCTGCTCCTCCTGCTGCTGGCCATGTCTGCCTGCGGCACCGCGGTTTTGTGGATCCTGGGGGAGCTGTTCCAGGTCGCCTTCGACAGCCTGCTGTATTCGGGCTTCAAGGTGGGGTTCCTCGCCACCCTTTTACTGCTCCTTTCAGGCCTGATAAAAAAGAAAGATCGATAAGTTTCGGCCAAAAACAAGACCGCCCTCCGCCGATCCGGCGGGGGGCGGTCTTTCGTATGCCCGGAGAGCCACACAAAAAGCAAACGCAAAAGAGCCCGTCCCAAAGCCGGCCGCGCACGCCCTGACCCCCGTCAGAGCATGTGCATCCGGCCCGGAACGGGCTCTCGTCCATTCAGTTGGTCATCCGCCTGCCGCAGACGCGCTCATGGGGGCCCGGCAGGCCGCAGCCGGCGCTTAGTAGTTCTGAGCGCGGACCACGAAGTAAGCCTTGGGATGGGCGCACACGGGGCAGACCTCGGGGGCGTGCAGGCCCACATGGATGTGGCCGCAGTTGGTGCAGATCCAGACCTGCTCGGTCTGACGGGCGAACACCTCGCCGGCCTTGATGCGCTCGGCCAGCAGGCGGTAGCGCTCCTCGTGCTCCTTCTCCACGGCGCCCACCATCTCGAACAGACGGGCGATGTGGTCGAAGCCCTCCTCGCGGGCGGTGGCGGCGAACTCGGCGTACATATCGGTCCACTCGTAGTTCTCACCGGCGGCGGCGTCCAGCAGGTTGGTCATGGTGTCGGGCATGCCGTCGTGCAGCAGCTTGAACCAGATCTTGGCGTGCTCCTTCTCGTTGCCGGCGGTCTCAGCGAAGATGGCGCCGATCTGATTGAAGCCCTCCTTCTTGGCCTTGCTGGCGTAGTAGCCGTACTTGGTGTAGGCCTGGCTCTCGCCGGCGAACGCGGTGCGCAGATTGGCCTCGGTCTTGGAACCCTTCAAAGTCATAGTCGTACTCTCCTTTTTTGTGATATTTGTTTCCTGCCGGTGCTCCCGGGCAGTTGGGCCTGAAATAAATAGTAATGATTTCTATTTATAGTTTACCATAAATTTTCCGCGTGTCAAGTCGAACCATAGGGCCGGGGCGAAAAAATTTCTCGCCCCGGTTCGGCATTCTTCACAAAGGGGCAGCTCAGTACTTGCGGGTCAGGGGCAGGGCCAGGGCGGGCACACACCAGGCAAGCTGGTACAGCACCACGGCGGGCAGGGCCAAACCGGCCAGGCCGCCGCTCAGGCTCAGCACAAGGGCCATCACGGCGCTGGCCGCCACCGAGGCCGCCACCACCAGGTCGGCGCTGTTCTCGGCGGCGATGGCGCTCACCGCAGAATACAGGCCGCCCACATAGCTGGCCAGGCTGCCCAGATGCACCATGCAGCCCTCGCTCTCGGGCAGGTAGCCGGTGGCGCTGGCCAGCTGCTCGGTCTCCAGGTCGGTGAGCACCTTCACGGTGCCCCGGCGCAGGCGGTAGGCCCGCTCGATCAGCTCACCGGTGAGGGAGAAGTCGTCGGTGCGCACCAGCAGGGACAGGCCGCTCTTCTGCAGGGTGCGCAGGGAGGACGCGATCTCCCGGTTGCCCTTGTAGCCCACCACGAACATGCCGAACAGCTTGCCGCTGACCGCCAGATACACCGGCTGCAGCTTGCCGTGGGTGTAGCGCTCCTCCATGTCCCGGCTGGGCATACCGATCTGGTACGCGGCCATCATGGCGCGGCCGCCGATCACGATCCGCTGGCCGTCCACCCAGGCGGTGAAACCCCGGCCGGGCTCGCAGGTCAGGCTCTCTACTTTATAAAGGATCTCGGTGCGGCCCTGGATGATCTCCAGGAACAGGTCGCGCAGGGTGTCGCAGCCCTCCACCAGCACCGAGGCGGCGTACAGGATGGCCAGGTCGATGCGCTCCTTGGAGAAGGTCTTGAGGCCGTGCAGGGTCACCGTGCCGGCGGGGAACAGGTCGTGCCCCTCGGTGACGATGGTGTTGATGCGGCTCAGCTCCTCCATGCTGGCCCAGCCGGGCACCACAGCGCCCACCCGGGCGGAGGCCTTCTGCTGCATCCAGCTGGTCACGCCGGGCACCAGGGTGACGGCCAGCGGCGCACCCAGGCACAGGGTACCGGCCAGCGCGCTCACGGCGGCCAGGGCGCTCTTGCCCCGGGCCAGCGCGATGACCATGGCCAGCACCGCGACCCCGGCCAGAGCCAGGGCCAGCTTGCGGGCCAGACCGTCGCCGCGGCGGCGGCTGTTGCTGCGCTTGAGGAAGTCCTTCACCCGCGCGGTGGGCCGGCTGACCAGCAGGCAGGGCTTCTCCTCGCCCAGGCCCTGGGCCAGGCTGGTGGTCAGGTCCATATTCTGCAGGCGGTAGGCGGCCGAGTGCTCCACGCCGGAGCTGACCAGCTCAAAGTTGCGCTCCACGCTCTCGCCCATCACCCGGTGGCCGGCCAGCGCGCCGGTGAGGCTCAGCACCGCCAGCGGGGCAAACAGGGTCATGCGCTCGGGCTCATAGTCCTCCACCATAAAGAAGAACACCAGCACCTGCACCAGCGCGCCCAGGGCGGCCAGGGCGGGCAGGGTGTCGGGGGAGGGCTCGCGCTTGCCAAGGCCCTTCAGGCCCCGGACCATCACCGGGCCGGCCAGCAGGCAGGCCACAGCCAGCAGGGTGAGCTGCACCCCCAAAAATGCGCCGGGCGCGATGGTGGGGTCCAGCGCCGAGATGGGGGCGATCACGCCGCTGGCGGTGATGCCCAGGTACAGCATCACCAGGCACAGCAGGCCGCACAGGGCGGTGGTCAGGGTCAGGCGGGCGTTGCCCTTGGCCAGCATCTCGCTGACGGCGGGGGCGTCGCCCAGTGCGCTGTACTCCAGGGCCGGCTCTGCGGGCTCCGCGCCCTCCGCCGGCTCGGTGAAGGGCTCGTCCTCGGGCTCCTCCCGGCCAAACAGCCGCAGGAAGGGGCTCTTTTTCTCGGGGGCCGGCATCTCCTCCAGCTCCTCGTCCTCCACAAGGCGGGTGGGCTCGTCGTCCCCGGCGGGGGCGGCGGGCTGCTCTGCCCTGGGCTGGGGCTTCTGCTCAAAGCCGCCCAGGTCGATGGTCTCCCCGGCGGGCTCCAGCACCACCTCGCCGGTGGCGGTCTCCTCGTGGGGCTCGGGCTTTTTCTTTTTGCCGCGGCCCAAAAAGCCGCTCATGGTCCAGGTGTGCTCCTCCTGCTCCATCACCGGGGTGGTGAAGAAGGTGGCAAACTCGTCGCTGATCTGCGCCATGGTGGAGAACTCGCCCTGGTCCTCCAGGTCCAGCAGGATCTCACCGGTGGGGCAGTCGTCGGTGGGGGGCACCGCCGCGGCGCGCTCCCGGGCGCGGCGCCCGGTCTCGTCCGGGTCCCACGCAGAGGTGTCGGTCCACTCGCGGCGGCCCTCTCTGTGCCCGCCCAGCTGATCCAGCCGGACGGTATCGCCGGTGGCCTCACCGGCAGGGTCGGGCTCGCCCTGCACCGGCTTCTCAGCCACAGGCGCGGGCTTTGCCGCCGGGGCCGGGGCCGGTTCGGGCTGCGGCGCGGGGGCAGGCTTGCTCTGCACAGGGGCGGCGGGCGCTTCGGCCG
>JAFUQL010000088.1 GCA_017472375.1 Oscillospiraceae bacterium
GCGGGCGGGGGCCCGGGCCGGGGCGAGGACGCGGGGGCGGAGGTGCATACCGGCGGCGCCGGCTGCTGCCAAGGGCGTTGCCCACGAACATACCGGTCCAGAAGCCGCTTCCGCTGCCTGCACCGGGGCCGGGGCCGCGGGGGGTGCTGAAGACGGCGATCACAAGGACCAGAACGATCACTGCAACGGCCACAAAGGTCAGCAGGGTCCCCAACAGGCCCAGCACACTGGCCGAACTGCCGCCCTGCTGGCTGGGCCGCTGGGCAGGCTGCTGGGTGGACTGCCCGGTCTGGGCAGAGCTGCCGGTCACATTGTAGATGTCAGCCAGCTCCTCGTACAGGGCCTGTACGGTGGCCTGCACACCGGCGTCGTAGTCGCCGGCCACCCAGTTGTCCTCCAGCTCATCGTTCAGGATGCGGCTGAGGGTGCTGGTGGGCAGGGTGCGCTCCAGCCCGATGCCCTGAATGCAGCGGTAATCGTCCGCGCCGGGCACCAGAAGCAGCAGCACACCGTTGTTTTTCTCAGAGTCACCCAGACCCCACTCGTTGGCCACCTCGTAGGCGTAGTCGGCCGTGGACAGTGAACCGGTGAAATCCACCGTGGCCACGCCGATCTGCGCACCGCAGGCGTCGGACAGGATCCTGGTCTTTTCGTTGACGAACTGCTCCGTCTCCTCGCTGAGGATGTTTGCCTCATCCATCACCCAGCTGTCGGTGGGGATGGTGAAGCCGCACAGCAGAGCCGACAGGCAGCAGACCGCCAGGCAGAGCGCCAGCCGGCGCAGAATGTCCTTGCGTTTGCTCATCCGAATCGTTCTACCTCCGTGCCGCCCCACACAGCGGCGATCAGACCCGCCGGGAACCCGGACGCGGTCTCGTTGTACCCATCCGCCGCATCGTTGTAACCGGCGTTATCCAGCGTGAACTGCCGGGACTGGAACTCATCCCACTGGCTGTCCAGACTTTTCGTGTCCGACACGCCGGCGGTCAGCAGTTCCTGATGCAGCAGGTCGATGGCCTTGCCCAGCGCCACGTTGGCATCGTAGCAGGCGGCGGGGCTCTCCTGCTCCAGCGCCTGTTCCAGCGCATCGATGGCCTGCTCAGCGCTCTCCAGCGCGGCAAAGCTGCCGCCCTGCGCCTTGGCAATGGTCACGATGTTGGCGGCGGCGTTCAGCCGCTCAGCCAGGTCCATGCTCATACTGATGCCGTGGCTCTCGCTGGTCGACATGAATTCAGACGCAGCCGCGTTGTATTTGCTGTGCAGCTTGCCGCCGCCCAGCCCAAACACCGCCGCCAGCGCCATCACGGCGGCCAGCACCACGGCCACGGCCTTCTGCTTCAGGGGGGCAGGCAGGCGGGTCTCCGCCTGTGCCAGCACCTCAAGCTGGGGGCCGGTGGGGGTCTCATACGGTTGATATGCTTGCATAGTCATTCCCTTTTTTGCAGGTCCTCATTCGCCCGCACCGTGGGGCGATCAGCGGTTCATGTTCAGCAGCTTGGCCTTCAGCTCGCCCTCGATGCGGCCCAGCTCCACCTCGGCCTCGGCGCGCTTGCGCTTGCCTTCGGACTGGATCTTGGCCAGCTCGTCCAGAGTCTCGATCAGGCTCTTGTTGGTCTCCTGCAGGGTCTCCAGGTCCACGATGCCGCGCTCGGCCTCGCGGGCGGTGTCGATGGTGCCCTGCTTCAGGGCGGCGGCGTTCTTCTTCAGCAGCTCGTTGGTCATGTCGGTGACGGCGCGCTGTGCCTCCATGGCCTGCTGGCTGTGGGCCAGTCCCAGGCTCAGCACCATCTGGTTCTTCCACAGGGGGATGGTGTTCACGATGGTGGTCTGGATCTTCTCGGCCATCATGGTGTCGTTGTTCTGGATCAGCCGGATCTGGGGGCCCATCTGGATGGAGATGGTACGGGTCAGCATCAGGTCGTGCAGCTTCTTCTCAAAGCGGTCGCACAGGTCGCTCAGGTCGCGGGCGGCCTGGGCATCCTCGGGCAGGCCGCTCTTCTGGGCCTTCTCCAGCGCCTCGGCCAGCTCGGTGGCGCGCACCTGGGCCAGCTTCTTCTTGCCGGCCAGGATGTACATGCTCAGCTCCTTGAAGTAGGCCATGTTCATCTCGTACATCCGGTCCAGCATGGCCACGTCCTTCAGCAGGGTGACCTGATGGGCCTCCAGCGCGGCCTGGATCTTCTCCACGTTGACCTCGACCTTGTCGTACTTGGCCTTCATCTCCTTGATGCGGTCGCCCTGCTTCTTGAAGAAGCCGAAGAAGCCCTTCTGCTCCTCGGTGGAGTCAAAGTCGCGCAGCTCGCCCACC
>JAFUQL010000089.1 GCA_017472375.1 Oscillospiraceae bacterium
CACGGGCAGTGGCCCGGGCCAGCAGCTCGTTCAGCACGCCGGTGGGGATGCGCATGGCGTTCTGCTCGTCCACGAAATTGATCAGTTCAAACAGGCGGTCGATGCGCTGGCCGGTCTTGGCGCTGATGAAGATGATGGGGGCGTAGCTCATGAAGCCGAAGTCCTCCATCAGCTGCTTGCGCATCGCGTCCATGGTCTTGCCGTCCTTCTCAACGGCGTCCCACTTGTTCACCGCGATGATGCAGGCCTTGCCCTGCTCGTGGGCGTAGCCGGCCACCTTGCTGTCCTGCTCGGTGAAGCCCACGGTGCCGTCGATCATGATGACGCACACACGGCTGCGCTCCACAGCGGCCAGGCCGCGCAGAACGCTGTAGCGCTCCACACCCTCCTCCACCTTGCCGCGCTTGCGCATACCGGCGGTGTCGGTGAAGATGAACTTGCCGTACTTGTTGTCCACCATGCTGTCGATGGCATCGCGGGTGGTGCCTGCCTGGTTGGCCACGATCATGCGCTCCTCGCCCAGAATGTGGTTGACCAGGCTGGACTTGCCCACGTTGGGCCGGCCGATGATGGCCACGGGGATGCGGTCGTCCTCATCCTCGTCCTCGTCCTTGAAGTTCAGGTGCTGGCACACCGCGTCCAGCAGATCGCCGGTGCCATGGCCGTGCACGCTGGAGGTGGGGATCAGCTCGCCCACGCCCAGGCTGTAGAAGTCGTACAGCTCCATGGGGGGCTCGCCCACCTTGTCGCACTTGTTTACCGCCACCACCACAGGCTTGCCGCTGCGGCGCAGCATGGCGGCCACCTCCTGGTCGTGAGCGGTCACGCCGGCGCGCAGATCCACCACCATGATGATGCAGTCGGCCGCGTCGATGGCCAGCTGCGCCTGATGGCGGATGTGCACCACAATGTCATCGTCGCTCTCCGGCTCGATGCCGCCGGTATCGATCAGCAGCATCTTGTGGTTCAGCCACTCACACTCGCCGAAGATGCGGTCGCGGGTGACACCGGGAGTATCCTCCACGATGGCCAGCCGCTGACCGACCAGTTTATTGAACAGGGTGGACTTTCCCACATTGGGGCGGCCCACCACCGCCACGATCGGTTTGCTCATCCGTCTCGCCTCCTTTGTTGCTTCGCCAAAAGTTAAAGACCTTTAAGCGTTTACTATCATACCGTAAAACCGTCCGGATTTCCAGCCCCCGGATCGGTTTATTTTTGTCGTTATTCGGACAATCTTCCAACATTTGTGCAAAACCGGGACGGTTCACACCGACAGGATGCCCTGCAGGGTGCCCGCGCCGTCCGCCGGCAGGATGACCACACGCACGCCCAGGGCCTCCTCCAGCTCGGGGATGGTCATGTCGTCCAGGAAGCGGTCCTGCTCCGCCCTCAGCATCACCTCGGGCACACCCAGCACACCGCTGGTCAGCCGGCCCTTGCACTGGGCCACGATGTCGGTGCCGGTGACCAAACCGGCCACGCTCACGTTGCCGCCGAAAAAGTCGTTGCGGATGGGGTGCACCATCGCCCGGATGTGGCCATGCCGCTGGTTCAGTGCCGCCATCATCTCGGTGATGAGGGGGGCCGCCAGTGTGCCGGTCACCACATCCACGGCGATCGGCCCGGCACCGGGCTCGCAGTCCTCCAGCTCCGCCAGGAACTCATCCCGGAACAGCCGCCACATTCCTACACCGTTCTCCAGCTGGGCGTATTCCTCGTAGAATTCGCCCTGCGGGATGGGCCGGCCCGCCGCCAGGTACCACTCGTCTCCGGGGTAGATGAGCCGTGTTCCCAGTTTTTCCAGGCAGCGCGCGCCGTATTCCTCCAGGATGTCCAGCGTCTCGGCGGCGGTCTGTGCATCGTAGGGCACCAGCGGATACAGACCCTTGCGATAGCGGGTCAGGCCGCTGGGCACCGCCGCGATGCTCTGAATGGCCGGGTACAGAGCACACAGGTCGTCCAGGCTGCGGCGCAGCTCGTCGCCGTCGTTGATGCCGCGGCACAGCACCAGCTGGCAGTTCATGTCGATGCCCGCATCGGCGAACTGCTTCAGATAGGCCAGGGTCTCGCCCGCCCGCTTGTTGGCCATCATGCGCACCCGCAGCGCGGGGTTGGTGGTGTGTACCGAGATGTTGATGGGCGAGATGTGCATCTGCTTGATGCGCTCCACCTCATGGGGGCTGAGGTTGGTCATGGTGATATAGTTGCCGAACAAAAAGCTCAGCCGCTCGTCATCGTCCTTGAAATAGAGGGTCTCCCGCAGGCCGGGGGGAAGCTGGTCGATGAAGCAGAACATGCAGTGGTTGGCACAGGAATGCTTCTGGTCGATCAGATAGGTCTCGAAGTCGCAGCCGAAGGGCTCATACTCGCCCTTCCTCACCGTTACGGTATGCTGTGTGCCGCTGCGGCACAGGGTCACCTCGATGCGGGCCGCCGCAGTGTGGAACTCATAGTCCAGCATATCGTTCAGTGGGTTTCCGTTGGCGGTCAGCAGGCTGTCGCCGGGCAGGATGCCCGCCTTTGCAGCCGGACCGCCCTTGTCCACCGATTGCACCTGAATGGCCATGAATGCCGCCTCCTTTCAAAAACGTGTCGATGTTGCAAAGAAAAAAGGGGAAGGCAAGCCCTCCCCCTTTGCGCAGAAGCCAGAACTTAGGCTTCCTTCTTGACGATTTCCTTGCCCTTGTAGTAGCCGCAGTTGCCGCATACCTGGTGGGGAAGTTTATACTCGCCGCAGTGGTCGCACTTGACCAGAGCAGGAGCCTCCAGCTTCCACACGGAGGAGCGACGCTTGTCACGCCGTGCCTTGGAAACCTTTCTCTTGGGTACCGCCATTCTTTAGCACCTCCTCGATGTGAATCAGTCTAGCAGTTCTCTCAATATAGCAAGCCTTGGGTCAACGGGGGCGGCTTCTTCCTCCGCCGGCTGGCAGGTGCAACCCGCCGCCTTTTTCAACCCGCACTCAGGGCATAGCCCGGAACAATCCTCACTGCAAAGCAGGAGGCTGGGGCCTTCCAGAACCAGCTCCTCAAAGAGAAGCTCGTCCAGGTCAAGCACACCCTTGGCATCCACCGGCAATTCATCCTCGCCGGCCAGATCGTCTTCACGCACTTTCCACTCCCGCTCCAACTCGATGGTCTCGCTGACGGGATCCAGGCACCGGGCACACTCGCCCTGTACCTCGGCACTTGCGCGAAGGCTCAGATACAGCTCGCTGCGTTTGATGCGCACGGAGAATTCCGCACTCACCGGCTTGTCCACACGATAACCAGGCCAGTCGCATCCGCTCAGATCGGACTCGAAGGTCTCGCACACATAGTCAGGGCCGCGCAGCAAAAGTCGTTTCAGGTCAAATTGCATACTTCACCTCTAAAAGACCGCTTATCCAGTATAAGCAATTCGAACTCGTTTGTCAAGCAAAAAAGAAAAACGGGAGCCAAAAAATTTCCGGCTCCCGCATCCTTTGCTGATTTATGCGCTTATCCGAAGATTTGCAGCAGCTTACAGGTACTTCTTCACGCTGTCGGGCAGCTCGTCCTCGTTGGCAGAGACGGTCACGATGACCTGAACGTTCTCGCCGGCCAGGGCGTCGATGGCAGCCAGGGTCTCGCCCAGCTCCACATAGTCACGGCCGCCGACCTTCAGGATGCCGTCGATGAACAGCTCGGTGATGTCGTAGTTGCCGGCCAGAACGCCGCTGATGAAGCCGTACAGCATGGGATAGCCGCTGATCTTATATTCATCCACGTCGATCAGGCGAGCCTTGTAGTCGATGTGGTAAGTCAGGTTCATGCACTTCTCGATAACGACGACGTTACCGTTGGTGGTCTTGGTGGCGTTGTTGATCATGTCCACCATGGCCTTGGTCTTGCCGGAGCCTTTGGTTCCGATAATCAGTTTGATCATAAGGGTTGACCTCCTTGCGTTTTGCGGGTTGTATCGTTTGCGCCCCGGGCGCTTCGATCAATTCAGTTTGGCTTCCAGTTCCGCCTTGCGGTCCTCATAGCCGGGCTTGCCCAGCAGGGCAAACATATTCTTCTTGTAGCTCTCCACGCCGGGCTGATCGAAGGGGTTCACACCCAGCAGATAGCCGCTGATGGCGCAGGCGCGCTCGTAGAAGTAGATCAGCTCGCCCAGATCCGCCTCGCTCAGGCTGTCCACCTGAATGACGCCGATGGGAACGCCGCCGTCGTTGTGGGCCAGGATGGTACCCTCCATGGCCTTGCGGTTGACCACGCTCATGTTCTGGCCGGACAGGAAGTTCAGGCCGTCAAAGTTGCCCTCGATGGGATCCAGGAACACGTCGCGGCCGGGGTTCTTCACATCCACCACGGTCTCGAACAGCATCCGGGCGCCGTCCTGAACGAACTGGCCCATGGAGTGCAGATCGGTGGAGAAGATCACGCTGGTGGGCATCAGGCCCTTCTGGTCCTTGCCCTCGCTCTCGCCAAAGAGCTGCTTGTACCACTCGTTCATCATGGTGAAGTTGGGCTCGTAGCAGGCCATCAGCTCCACGCTCTTGCCCTTGCGGTACAAGATGTTGCGCACGGCGGCGTACTTGTAGCAATCGTTGTCGGCGCTCAGCACGCTGAACTTCTGGCGGCCGGTCTCGGCGCCAGCCATCAGGGCCTCAATGTCACAGCCGGCGCAGGCGATGGGCAACAGGCCCACGGCGCTCAGCACGGAGAATCGGCCGCCCACATCGTCGGGCACCACAAAGGTCTCCCAGCCCTCGGCGTCCGCCAGCTGCTTCAGGGTGCCGCGGGCACGGTCGGTGGTGGCGTAGATGCGCTTCTTGGCCTCCTCGGGGCCCACCTGCTCCTCCAGCACCTTGCGCAGAACGCGGAAGGCCAGAGCGGGCTCGGTGGTGGTGCCGGACTTGGAGATCATGTTGATGCTGAAGCGCTTGCCCTTGCAGCAATCCAGAATGTCCTGGAAGTAGTCGGGCGAGATGGAGTTGCCGACGAAGAAGATCTGCAGGCCGGTCTTGCCGGTGCTGTTGTACATCTGACCCTTCACGGCCTCGATGACCGCACGGGCGCCCAGGTAGGAGCCGCCGATGCCGATGACCACCAGCACGTCGGAATCCTCACGGATGCGGGCGGCGGCGGCCTTGATGCGGGCGAACTCTTCCTTGTCGTAATCGCGGGGCAGATCCACCCAGCCCAGGAAATCGTTGCCGGGGCCGGACTTGCTCTCAAGCAGATTGTGAGCAACTTCTACCTGCGGATAAAGGGCGGCGTATTCGTTTGCGCTTACAAACTGCTCCAGATGTTTGCCATTGAATGAGACACTCATCAGATAATACCCCCATAATTTTGTGAATACTGTTGCTAATACTATACCCTTTTGGGGGTGTTTCTGTCAAGGCTGATTAAAACAACTTTCGGGCCGTAACTGCAAACAGCGAAGCGTTCGTCGAACCACCGTTCACATGGCAGCGAGTGCCCTCGCCAGGCGGACGAGACTGCGCCCAAAATCCAGTGTTTCCACCGTTTCTGCGGCCAGCACCGGCCACCGGGCAAGGCAGCTCTCACCGCTGTACACCGCCACGGTCCCCACCTGGCTGCCCTGCGTCACCGGGGCCTCCAGCCGCTCGGGCAGCTCCAGCCGCACGGTCAGTCCCGCGCTCTCTCCTTTTGCCAAAAGCAGCCGCTGGGCCGCCGGATATTCCAGCTCCACCGTTTCAAATTCGCCCCGGCTCACCGGGAGCCGCCCGGGCGCATCCACCGGCAGGGGAGCTTCGCCCGCCTCAAAGTTGGAGAAGCCGTAGTCCAGCAGGGTGATGGCGGCGCTGAACCGCTCGCTGCTGGAGGGGCTGCCCAGCACCACCGCGATGAGGGACAGCCCGTCCCGGGTGGCGCTGGCCGTGATGCACACCCCTGCCCCGCTGGTGGTGCCGGTCTTGAGCCCGTTGATGCCGCTGTACCGCTTGAGCAGCTTGTTGGTGTTGAGAAGCTGGGTCTGCCCGCCCCGCAGGGTGTCCATCCAGATGGTGGTATACTCGGTGATCTGCGGGTGTGCGCTGAGCATCTCCCGGCTCATGGCCGCCACGTCCCGCGCGGTGGACAGGTGCCCCGATGCATCCAGCCCACAGGCATTTTTGAAGGTGGTGCCGGTCATGCCCAGCTCGGCCGCCCGGCGGTTCATCTGCTCCACGAACACCGTCTCGGAGCCGCCGATGAACTCGGCCACTGCCACCGCTGCATCGTTGGCGCTGGACACACAGATGGCCTTGAGCATCTCCTCCAGGGTCATCTCCTCGCCCGGTTCGAGCCAGATCTGACTGCCGCCCATGCTGTAGGCGTGCTCGCTCACCGGCACCAGGTCATTCAGCGACACCCGGCCCGCCTCCAGCGCCTCCATGGTCAGCAGCAGGGTCATCACCTTGGTGATGGACGCAATGGGAAGCTGGGCATCCGCCTGTTTTTCGTACAGCACCGTGCCGGTGGCCTGATCGATGAGGATGGCACTTTTGCAGGGCACATCGAAGGACGGCATGGCAAAGCGGCCGCTGTCCTCGGCAAAAGCCGGCGTGCAGAGCACCGCCGCAAGCAGCAGAACGGCCAGCAGGGCCGCAGCACAACGTTTCATGTTCGAGATCTCCCCCTCCGCGGCCCGCCGGGACACACCGCCCACCGGGCCTGTTTTCTACCACTATATGAGCGGGGCACAGAAATCAGTCGTGCTGCGGCCGGGCGCAGCACCGCGTCGGCATCCTTGGTTTCTTTTCCAGGTTTCTTTTCTTACTTAAATCATTGAAACCGCGGGCATACTATGGTATGCTAAAGAATATCTTTTTTGCGCGGCGGTCTGCCGCCCGCATCCCGTATACGGAGGGCCTTTCATGGGCATTGAATACAGAAACTACTTTTCACTGGAGGACTACACTGCTCTGCGGGAGTCCGTCGGCTGGGCGCCGCTGTGCCCGGAGCAGGTGCAGAACGGCCTGGACAACGCCGCCCTGCTCACCGGCTGCTACGACGGTGACCGGCTCATCGGCTGTACCCGCCTGCTGTGGGACGGCGGCGTCATCGCCTACCTGGGCGATGTGATGGTCAGCCCAGGCTATCAGGACCACGGCATCGGCCATACGCTGGTGCGCCGGAACATCGACTTTCTCAACAGCCAGCTCAAAGAGGGCTGGAAGATCAAACTGGTGCTGTTTACCCTGCCGGGGCTGGAATCCTTCTACACCGAGCTGGGCTTTTCCCAGCGCCCCAACGACCGCGCCGGCGCAGGCATGGACCTGTGGCTCGGCTGATCCATCGCCTTCAGAGCCGCCTTCGGGCGGCTCTTTTGTTTTGCCCGTTCCCCTTTTACCGGGCTTGACGGGCTGTGTATACTTAAGATGAGTTATTGTGGCAGGGTGCGCCCTGTTTCCCTTTGTGCCGGGTGCCGGCGCGGAGTTTTCCACAGTTTCTTTATATAATGTTTAAAAGAAGCGAGCGTGACACCCTGCGAGTGAGTTTTTACACCCTGGGCTGCAAGGTGACTCAAAACGAGACCGGCGCCCTTGAGAACCTTCTGCGTCAGAACGGCTACACCATTGCCGAGCCGGGCGAGCCCGCGGATGTGTACATCGTGAACAGCTGCACCGTTACCGCCAGCGGCGACCGCAAGAGCCGCCAGTGGCTGCGCCGCGCCAAGCGGGAAAACCCCGGCGCGGTCACCGTCCTCACCGGCTGCTATCCGCAGGCCTTCCCCGAGGAGGCCGCCAACGTACTGGAGGCCGACCTGGTGACCGGCAGCGCCAACCGCAGCAGCCTGCCCGCCAACATCCAGCGGGTGATGGAGAGCGGCGAGCGGCTGGTGGCCATCACCCCCCATCAGCGGGGCGAGGCCTTTGAGGAGCTGCCCATGGAGCGGCAGCCCGGCCACACCCGGGCTTTCATCAAGGTGGAGGACGGCTGCAACCGCCAGTGCGCCTACTGCGTCATCCCCCGCGCCCGGGGCCTGGTGCGCAGCCGCAGCGAGGAGAGCGTGGTCAAAGAGCTGGAGACGCTGGCCGCCGGCGGCTACAAGGAGGTGGTGCTGGCGGGCATCAACCTGCCCAGCTACGGGCTGGACACCGGCACCCGGCTGATCGACCTGATCGAGCGCTGCGCGCAGGTGGAGGGCATCGAGCGCATCCGCCTGGGCAGCCTGGAGCCCGACCTGCTGAGCGATGAGGACATCGCCCGCATGGCTAAGGTCAAGGAGCTGTGTCCCCAGTTCCACCTGTCTCTGCAGAGCGGCTGCACCGCCACCCTGCGCCGGATGCGCCGCACCTACACCGCCGGGCAGTACGCCGACACCATGGCCCGTCTGCGCGCCGCCTACGGCGAGGCGAACGTCAGCTTCACCACCGATGTGATCGTGGGCTTCCCCGGTGAGACCGAGGAGGAATTCGCCGAGAGCATGGCCTTTGTGCAGCAGGCCGGCTTTTTGAAGGTACACGTCTTCCCCTACTCCCGCCGCAGCGGCACCCCCGCCGCCGACTTCCCGGACCAGATCCCCGAAGAGGTAAAGGCGCAGCGCGCCCGCCGGCTGCAGACCGCAGCAGACGAGGTGCGCGCCCGCGTGGTGGCTGCCATGGAGGGCATGGCCGAGGAGATCCTGCTGGAAACGCCTCTGTCCTCCACCACCTTCACCGGATATACCCGGCTGTATGTGCCGGTCACCGTCCGGGCGGCCGGGCACGTCTCCGGCGAGATCCTGCCGGTGCGGCTGGGCGCATGGGACGGCCAGCGCTGCCGTGCTGAGCTCGCAGAGGGCTGATCTCCCAGCGGAATGAGACGATTTTCCAGATAAACCGCTCCGCCAGCCCTTGCAACTGTTCAGCGGCTATGTTATTCTTTTGTCAGTCCCGGGGGGCCGCGCGGCGGCCCTCGTAAAGCCTTGTGTGATGCGCCACCAAGTTTGCCCGGGCGAGCTTTGTGTATAAGGAGTTACGAAACATGAGAGGAATCTACACCCCCGTGACCGACGTGCGCCGCAAGGTGTTCACCGAGGTCGCCCGAATGTCCTATCAGGGCGGTACCTCTTCCGACTATGCCGACCAGATGCGGAAGCTGCCCTACAAGATCATCCCCGGCGAGGAGGGCGTGCACAACCAGAACATCTTCCTGGAGCGCGCCATCGTGTCCGAACGGATCCGCCTGGCCATGGGCCTGCCTCTGCGCCCCATCAATGAGCAGGTGTCCACCACCGAGGGTCTGGAGCACAGCGTCATCGCCGACAAATACTACGATCCCCCGCTGATCAACGTGATCAAATTTGCCTGCAACCAGTGCCCCGAAAAGGTGGTGCAGGTCAGCCGTATGTGCCAGGGCTGCCTGGCGCACCCCTGCCATGAGGTCTGCCCCAAGAACGCCATCTCCTTCAAGGGCGGTCGTTCGGTGATCGATCAGGATCTGTGCATCAAGTGCGGCAAGTGCGTCACCGCCTGCCCCTACAACGCCATCGTCAAGACCGAGCGCCCCTGCGCCGCCGCCTGCGGCATGGGCGCCATCAAGAGCGACGCGCTGGGCCGCGCCGACATCGACTACGACAAGTGCGTGTCCTGCGGTATGTGTCTG
>JAFUQL010000090.1 GCA_017472375.1 Oscillospiraceae bacterium
CAGGGCAACCTGGACGGGCTGTATGTGGGCAGCGGCACCGACCTGCCCCTGTGCCCCGAGGGCGAAGCCGCCCTGCGGGAGCTGAAGGGGAAGTTCGCCTATCCCAATGTGGACACGGTGTTCTGCTCGCCTCTGCAGCGCGCCACCCAGACCGCCGACATCCTGTTCCCGGATGCGGCCCACAAGATGGTGGTGAACGACCTGCGGGAGATGGCCTTCGGCGTGTACGAGGGCAAAAAGGTGCAGGATCTGGTGAAGGACCCGGAGTTTGCCCGGTGGATGGACCCCACCAGCGGCTTCACCCCCAAGCGGGCGGAGTCCGGCAAGGCATTCCATGAGCGGTGCCGCACCACCCTGATGCGGCTGTTCGAGTACATGATGCGCACCGGCACCTACGAGGCCGCCTGCGTGACCCACGGCGGCGTGCTGATGAGCATGATGGCCCAGAAGGCCCTGCCCTACCACAAGCCCGAGGAGTGGATGGCCGACCCCGGCTGCGGCTACACCCTGCGCACCGACGCCGCCCTTTGGATGCGCGACGGCCTGATGGAGGCCATGCAGGTGCTGCCCATCGGCTATCTGGACGATGAGGACTGACTGGGGCAAAAATTTCACAAAAAAACGGCGCACTGGCAGGGATTTCTGCTTTTCCCGGCGGGCGTGCATATGGTATAATGGCCTTATAAGAGGATGAGCCCCGCCTGGCCGTCTGGAACAGACCACCGACAGGGAGGATTACGCCAATGCACCAAGCATTTTTTGATCCCGCCGCCAAGCGGGAGTTTGAGGCCTGTGTGGCCGACCTGCTGAACACCCCCGAGGTGCTCAGCATGAAGCGCATCCGTCATCACTGGTTCGGCACCTGCTACGACCACTCGCTGTTCGTGGCCTATGTGGCATTCCGCATGGCCCGCCGCTGGGGCTGGGACGAGCATGAGGCTGCCCGCGCCGGTCTGCTGCACGACCTGTTTTTGTACGACCCCCACACCAAGGGCACCCACCCGGGCCTGCAGTGCTTCGACCACCCGGAGGCCGCGCTGGAGAACGCCGCCCGCCTGACCGAGCTGAGCGAGGCCGAGGCCAACGCCATTGTGAGCCACATGTGGCCGCTGGGGGTGCATCTGCCCCGCAGCCGTGCGGCCGTGGCCGTGAACCTGGCCGACAAGAGCTGCGCCGTGGTGGAGCTGCTCTACCTGTACCGGCTGATGCACATCGGGAGCCGCCTGGCCCCGCTGGCCGCCTGATGCCGCAGAAAAACGAAAAACGCGCCCCCGCGCAGGACGTTGTGTCCGCGCGGGGGCGCGTTTGCTGTATCAGGGGTCAGCTGCCAAGGCTGTTGGCCAGCTCACCCAGGTCGATGAGGATGACCAGAAGGATCCACAGCCAGCTCACGGCCAGCACGCCGGTGAGCTTGCAGGCCACAAAGGCGATGGTGAGCCCCAGGGGCAGCAGGCTGGCCAGCAGGCCGCCGCCGATGACCCAGCCCCAGCCCAGAGTCAGCATACCGGTCAATTTCAGGATCGCGCCAAGCAACATGATCAAAGCACCTCGTTTGTTTTTGTTGTGAGGGGCAGTACCGCATCCACCGCCCCGGTTTGTGCCCCGATATTCGCGGGGGAGGGGAAAATGTCGGCCGGGGAGGTTTTTGCTGTGGAGATCTTGCCGGTCCCTGTATCTGCCCGGCAAAAAACAGAGGCGCAGCCGGTCTGGCTGCGCCTCTGCGCTTGCTTATGCAATAAAAATGCTTGCTGGACCTCAGCCCTCAAAGGGGTAGAGGTCGGTCTCGCCGCTGCGCACCTGCACCTGCTGGCCGGTGAAGCCGCCGTACAGGGCGATGTAGCTGGCGCCGCGGTTCACGGTCAGCTCCTCGCCGGCTGCGTTGTACAGCTTCAGGGGGTCCATGGGGCTGCCCTTCTCCCAGCGGATCTTCTGCCAGGTGCCGTCGGTCAGGTACAGGCCCTCGCCGCCGGCAGACAGGTCGTACTCGCGGGTGTAGCCGTCGTCCTTCACGCCGGAGACGCACTCCAGCACGAACACATTTCGGAAGGAGACCACCTGGCCGCTGAAAGCGTCCACATGGGGCTCGTTGTTGGCCTGATACTTTTCATACAGGCCGGTCTCGGCGTTGTAGGGCAGGCGGATGGCGTACTGATCCGAGAAGGTCACTTTCAGCCGGTCGGCGCTGCCGGACTCGCCGGTGGGGGCGGGCAGGGCCTCGCCGCTGCCGGCGAAGCGGAACAGATCGGGCACGGCCACCGCGCTGTTCCGGCTCATACCGTACCAGTTCATGGCGTTCTCGTACCGCTCCTGGGTGATGTACCAGGCGAACTCATGGCCCAGGGCCGCCCGCTCGTCGGCGAACACAAAGGCGTCCTTGCCGGCGCTCACGGCCTCGATGGGCTGGTAGCTGTAGTAGTTCAGCAGGTTGGAGGCGTAGATGTTGCTGTCCAGCTGCACGGGCACGGCGTTGTAGGGCATGGCCAGCTGCCAGAAGGTGTCCCGGCCGTCGCCCACGGGGAACACCCGGTCGGGCAGGGCCTCGTAGCCGTTGTACACGGCCATCAGGCCGGTGGTCTTGCCCTCGCACAGGGCCTCCACCAGCACCTCTGCGGCGGATACGCCCCAGTGGTTCCAGGCCTGGGGGCGGTTGTTCAGCATCACGGCGATGGGGCGGGGCTGGGGGCCCTCGTTCACCTCCACGCCGGTCAGGGCGTCGTGGCCGCTCACCGGCTGGGCGACCGGCTCAGCGGTGGGCTCAGCAGTGGGTTCGGCCGTCGGCTCGGCGGTGGGTTCAGCAGTGGGTTCGGCCGTGGGGGCGGCAGAGGACGAGGACGCCCCGCCGCCGCAGCCGGCCAGCAGGCAGGCCGCCAGCACAAGGCACAGCAGCACAGCCAAAATGCGCTTTTTCATGGTTCTCCTTGCTCGGGCATCGGCTGCCCGCTCATGGCCGCCTCAGAGGGCGCTGCTCAATCGGCGCTCTCCACGAAGGTCTCCTCGACGCTCTCCTCGGGGCCCTCGTTGGTGGCGGCGGCGGTGTACTCGAAGTTGATGGCCTCGTCCACGTCCACCACGGTCACATAGCTCTTGCCCACGTTCACGGGCAGCTCGGCGTTCATGTCGTAATCCCACAGGCGCAGCACCTCCAGGTCGGTGCCCTTGGTCCAGCGGATCTTCTCCACCTTGCCGCCGTAGCAGTAGTAGCCGACGCCGCCCCAGCTGTACTCGGCGTACTGCAGGTCGGAGGACTCGTGGCCGGGGTAGGTGTGGATGTCGGTGAACAGGACGATCACGTTCTCGAAGGCGAGCTGGCGCTCGTTGTTCTCGTCGATGGTGTCCATGTAGTCGCCGAGCTGGGGGTAGAACTGGGACATTTTGTACTGGCCCAGGCTCTCATCGTACAAAAAGCGGGTGCGGTAGCTGCTGGAGTGCACCACGGTCACCTGCATGGCGTCCTCGCCCTTGTCCAGGGTGCGGACGGGATCGCGGTAATCCACAAAGTTGAAGTAGGTGCTGTTGTAGGTGCGGGTGGTGTCCACCGTGTGCTCGCTGATGTAGGCGCCGATGTGCTCCGCATCGGTGTACTCGGTGTGCTCGTAGCTCAGGCCGCCGCCGTTGTAGCTGTAGCCCTGCCAGTTCACCCGGTCGAAGTCACGGTAGCCGTTGCCGCCGTTGTTCAGGTTCCACTCGCTGTAGTCGTAGTTCTTGATGTACTCGGCCTGCACCACGCTCTGGCCGTCGTGCACATAGATGGGCTGCCAGGGCAGGATCAGGCGGAAGAACTGGTCGCGGGCGGAGCGGACGGGGCCCACGGTGGGGACCTCCTCAAAGCTGTTGTACATGGCCATGAAGCGGGTGATGCCGCCCTCGACCTTGATCTCGAACAGCATATCCGCCTCGGACAGGCCCTTCTGGGGGCGGGCCTTGGTGATGTTGTTCACCATGATGGCGGTGATGCGCTGACCCTCGGGGTAGTCGAGGTCTTTTTTCTCGCCGGTCAGCACATTGGCCTCATAGGGCTCGGGGGTGGG